>NZ_JBMPPH010000005.1:0-166179 GCF_049340285.1 Undibacterium sp. SXout20W
GCGATTTGAAGCCATCAGTGAAGGAGATATTTTATGGGCGATGAACAGCTTAAATCATCGTCCCAGAAAATGTCTCGGCTTCAAAACGCCGCACCAAGTATTTATGAAGCAGTTACAATCGCATCAACATGTGGTTGCACTTCGAAATTGAATCCGCCATTGCTAAAAAATGCACAATAATGTATTTTGCAAACATCTTTTGCAATAAACGCAAAGCTAAATTAAAACCGAAGAACAGATTACTTCGATCGGTCCTCGGGAAACACCACCTAATTGAGAATAGTCTATGTTGGAAGATTTGCGGATTTTTTTAGAAGTCGCCCAAGCGGGCAATCTATCCAAAGTCGCACAGGCTCGCGCCATCGCGGTTTCTTCCGTCGCTCGCAAAATAGATGCATTAGAAATCAGTTTGACGACCAAGCTATTCCACCGGACATCACGTGCAATTATTCTGACGGATGCCGGCGAACGATTTCTTCCGCATGCCAAAAGCATGATCGCAGAATTGGATGATGCTAAGGATGAACTCTCCGCGTTACGTGCAGATCCGCGTGGTTTGCTCAGCGTCACGGCTCCAGCCGCGTTTGGACGACGATATCTGACACCCGCAATCACGAGTTTTTTAAAGCAGTACCCCCTGATGGAAATCGACTTAGAATTGAGTGACCAGGTCATTGATTTGTCCGCACAACGATTAGACGTTGCTATCCGAATAGGAACCTTACCAGACAGCGATTTAATCGCCACGAGGCTGGCACCCCTCAACCGCTTAGCTTGTGCCAGTCCTGACTACCTGGAGCGCTGCGGCGTGCCACGTTCTCCTCTGGAACTCATTGAACACAATTGTTTAAAGAAATTGAGCCGGCATCTACCCTATGAATGGAACTTTCCGGGAACACACCAAAACAAAGCAATTCCAGTAAAAGGCAGTTTCCGCTCTGATGATGTTGAAGCCTTATTGCAAGCCGCAGTTGCCGGTATGGGTGTCATTCATTTGGCAAGTTTTATCGTCAGCGACATGGTCGCTGACGGCAAACTGCGTATTCTGTTTGAGTCTGAATGTGCAAACATCCAAAAAGCATCCCAAAAATCGAACGCTGGGATTCACGCAGTTCGTCTGCCTGGTCGCTCACACGCTGCCAAAGCACAAATGTTTATCAATCATCTACGGCAGGAATTTGGTAGCCCACCTATTTGGGATCGCGCGCTGGGACTTGCTTAGTTTTTTTATGCGGGTACGCATTTGCAGAGTGCTTGCTCAATGTCTTAGATTTACAAAGTCACTGAAGCAATCACAAAGACAATTTCGCTTAATTCACACCTCATACTGGCCGTGATACGCTATCCACGCTCGTTTGAATGTCATGAGGTCGAGGCACTTCAAAGATCAACAACAGCGAAAATAAAATTCCGCCCCAATTTACCGAGTGTGTTACTGCAAAATAGTCACTCGTTGGCTAACGCAACGGACCATATTTATTATTGCTTTGAGCTAGGTACAACGCCCCTGCAAACACCACTATTTAAGGGATGCCTCATCAGTTTGACACTGCGGCTTCTTTCCGTTCGCTGAGACCCTATATTGCCCTTCGTGCCTCAAATCAAAGAAGCTGGCGCGCTATAAATTTATCCAAATAGCACCGCTAAAAAATACTCCACATTAAGATCAGATTTCTGTCATCGCGCTATAAAAATTAATTACATTTAGTTACATCTGTTAGTTTAAGTTAATTTCCGCTGATTACATCGCTTTTTAACATCCAAAGTTAGATCAAATTCTTAATTGCAGGACTTTTCCCTCGCTATTCAAAGATTCGAATGTGAAATGCAAAGATACGATTATTCCATACCACTTTGCTTATACATAAAAGGGAATCCTGATGAATATGCCATACGACAAAACGATTTTGGAAGCATCGCAACGTGAAGCTTATGCGTCAGAGACGAATCATCGCGCAATCATTCGTGAGATGGCGAAATTTGTTAAAACCAATAACGCTCTTGGTGCAAGTCTATTCTTGATTGACATTACTTTGTACGGACTCGCAATTGTCGCAGTGCTCTTGGTACAGAACTTACCTCTAAAAATTTTAGCGTCAATTTTCGCAGGGATAAAACTCTCGAATCTGGCAGCATTGGCGCATGATGCAGCACACAATAGCCTGACGAATTCACGTCGTCTTAACTGGTTAATCGGCGTGCTATCTTTTACGACATGCCTGTTCAATTATCGTTTGTGGGTCTACGATCATCATTCCTTGCATCATCCACATACGAATGACAAGCATCCAGACTCATACAAACCGCTTTCAAAAGCGGAATACGATGCGCTAACCACCATCGGCAAATATTGGTATCGTTTTATTCGTTCGGCAAACCCATTCGCTTTTGGGACTTACTATATCGTCCAGCGTTGGTCGAGAGTGAAATTCATCCCAGGAGCGTTTTTACCTGCAAAGCTGCGCACATCAGCCTGGCAGCATTTCGCTTTCATGATGGTTTATTTGGTGAGTTTTATTACGCTACTCGCGATGGCACCGCAGTACAGTTCAACCAGTGTCATAACCGCGATATTACTTGGTCTGGTATTGCCATTTTTCATATTCCAATCATTGTTGGCTCTGGCGTTATATTTAAATCATACCCATCCTGCAATACCATGGTTCAACGACAAAACTGCATACTTAAACACTGCAGCGCCTGAATACATGACGGTGCACGTGCGTTTTCCTCAAATTATTTCCACTTTGGCGCATCATTTTTTTGAACATCCAGCACACCACGTTTATCCAGCCATTCCTTGCCATCAATTGCGTAATGCGCAAACGCGATTGAACCAAATGCTTGGAGAGAATGCTGTGATAGTCAATTTTTCGCTATCAAATCTCGTCGCGATTATGCGCGTATGCAAACTCTACGATTACGAGAATTTTCGTTGGTTAGATTTTGACGGCAAAGCAATAACACCTACTTGTAAGCTCGTTTCACAACTTCATCCTCAAATTAATTTCGCTAAGGAGCACGTATGGAACTGAAATATCACCCTGATTGCCGTCCATTTACCGAGGCCGGAGAATTATCGCAAGTGGAAGCATGGTACGAACAAGGGCGCCGCATATTGTGGGTAATGTTACATGGGAAACCACGCCCCTGCTTCAATCCAGAGTTACTGGCAGATATTAAACAATTGATTGCCGCGGCAAAATGCAGCAATTTGCCAATCGAATTTTGGATTACTGCATCGACAGTGCCAAATATTTTCAATGTTGGTGGTGACCTCGCTCTTTTTGCAAAACACATTCGCGCTGCTAACCATGAAGCATTGCGTCAATATGCACATTCATGCATAGAAGCCGTTCATGCGGCAGCAACTGGATTTGGTATCGATGCGATTACGATTGCAATGATCGAAGGAACAGCAATGGGTGGCGGCTACGAAGCAGCGCTGGCGCATGATTTCGTACTGGCGCAATCAGATGCCAAAATGGGATTCCCGGAAATTGCGTTTAATCTTTACCCGGGAATGGGGGCATATTCGTTGGTACAACGTAAAGCCGGACGATTGCTCGCTGAAGATCTGATTATTTCAGGCGCAAGTCACAGCGGCGCCTGGTATCACGATAAAGGCTTGGTTGATCGCACCTTCGTTCAGGGAGATGCATTCAGAGCAACCCGTGGTTTTGTTGACGAATTACGTCCTAAACTGAATGGTATCAAGGGAATGCTGAATGCTCGCCGTCGGGTTTTACCGCTAGATAAGGCTGAATTGATCGACATCACTGAGGATTGGGCACGCTCTGCACTCCATTTAAAAGACCATGATGTCGCCTATATGGAACGGCTCGTTATGTTGCAAAATCGCAGAGTTAGCAACACGACGTCAACCGCGGTGAATGTACCTAAAATGACTTTAAAAGTGCCTGAAATGGCTTAAGCATTATCACAATAGCCATCGCTGGCGTTTGTTACATCTACATCAGCCACAGTCTCGACTGTGGCTGATAAGAGTACTGCCAAAAGTGCTTAAGTGAAAGCCGATTCAGAGTCTGAAACTGATGCTAATGCTAATGCTAATGCTAATGCTGCTGGCGACGCCTCGGCACCGAGCTACAAATTTATTTACAGGCTCTAGATGTTAAAAATTCGCTTTTTCCTTTTGCGTACGCAAATACCATTTTTCAAATACGTCCGCCGACATTGGACGCCCAAACAAATAGCCCTGGCCGTAATCAACGCCTATGCTAGTCAGAAATTCGAATTGGCTCGGTGACTCGATTCCTTCCGCCACGACCTTCATGTGCAATTCCTGCGCGACGGCAACGATAGAACGTAATAAGCGCTGAGCCTTAATATCTGTATCTATGCAATGAATAAAACTTCGATCTAACTTCAATACATCGAGCGGCATTCTCGATAGTTGCGATAGTGACGAATAGCCAGTGCCAAAATCATCGAGATGCACTTCAGAACCTAAGGCTTTAAATTCAGCAATCAATTTGAGCGCAAATTCTTCATCATCAACCAAACAACTTTCGGTCAACTCAATATCAATCACGGACGGAAGAATATCCGCTTTCATCAATAATTCTTTAAAATCTCTCACTAATGTAGGCCGCTGTAATTGGCGGGCCGACACATTGATAGCGATCCTCAATGTAATACCCTTGCGCTTCCATTCAACAGCTTGCGCCACTGCCGCTTCCATTACCCAAAATCCTATTTCTTTAATCAGGCCGCAATCTTCCGCGTAGGGAATGAATTGATCAGGTCCAATAGCCCCACGCTCGGGAGAATTCCAGCGTACAAGTGCCTCGACGCTTTTCACCTCGCCAGAAGTGAGGCTTTGCTTTGGTTGATAGTGAAGCTCCAACTGATTTTCACTTAATGCCTTACGTAAATTGGTATCCAGCCATACATACTCACCAACCTTCCTATCCATATCCGAAGAAAAAAAACGATAGGTATTGCGGCCACCATCTTTCGCTGCATACATCGCTACGTCAGCACTACGAACCAACTGTTCAATATCTTTGCCATGTTCCGGGAACATCGAAATTCCAATAGAACAACTAGAATAAATTTCTGCGCGATCAAAGCTAAAGGGCAAATATAGTTTTTCGAGTATTCGTTGTGCTAACGATTCCGCGCCGCGCCGCGCTGGATCGGCACTATAGATGAGGAACTCGTCGCCGCCCAGGCGCGCCATCATATTACCTTCGCCAAGGCACGACTCAATGGTCTGCGCTGCTGCCTGAATCAGCTTGTCACCGACAATATGACCATAATGATCGTTCACTTTTTTGAAATTATCCAAATCCAGAAACAAAACACCAAATCCTTCCGTACTGCCGGATTCAATCGCCTCATTAATGAACTCTTGAATCGCATATCGGTTCAATAAGCCGGTCAAAACATCGCGCGTAGCAAGATCAACCAGCTTTTCTTTTGCGGTACGCTCTTCCGTAACATCTGTCCCTGAACACACCAAAAACCGTTCAGGCTCACCACTGCCGCTTTCAATTAATTTATTGCGCCACAATATACGACGTTGACCGTGTCGACTATTTACGGGCCTTTCAACTTGATAAGCATTTCCATTCTTAAAAAAGTCATTAATGTTTGAACGGGCGGCATTGTGTTCACCTTCAGGAATAAACAAGTCATGGGCATTTTTCCCCAATAGATCTTCTTCTTTGAGTCCCGTTAACTCTTCGCACAAATTATTAAAGCGCTTTATTTTTCCCTGGCTATCAATAATCACTACCAAAGAATTCACTTCTGAAACGACTTGCTCAGCAAAAATCAAGCCGTTTTCAAGATCGCGCGCGACCGTTTCTGTGTCTCCGTAGTCCGCTGCGGTACCGCTCCAAGTCGACTCGTCAATTTTACGTCCAACGAGATGAAACTTAATGACATCATCAAATAGACGCAAACTTAAGACTAAATGACCCGTCACGCCTTTCAGGCGCCTTATGGCCGCTATTTGTGTTTGATCCAAAACGACTACGCGAGTCGTTATCTCACCATCACCGGAAAGCTGCAAGGTATTGCTGTCGTCGCGAAAAAACCAGACTGGACTGCGGGTACCAAAATGCAAAAATAATGCATTCGTCGATCCCACATTATTCATTGCTTCGCTCACTTTTGTTTTTCCTAATCAGCATAGATTTACACTACCTCTCACAAAGAAGACAAAACTTCAGCGAAGAGACAACGACGAATGAGATTTCCATTACTAACATTTGCGTTGGAACGCACTTATATTGTTCAAGCGTTTAGTAATCCAGCATACAAGTTTGTTCCAAATTTGTCGACAAATTGTGGGCAAAGTTTTTACATTTGCTTCGCACAAAACTTGCAGGCTGAGAATTAAATATTTCGCGCGGTTCTACTGTCATTGCAGGCTAAAACACCTTTAAACCCGCACTATTCTCACTACACTCAATTCGATTTTTTCAGTCGCATTGTGGCGCCAAAAACGTTAAACATCGTTACTTTTTCTGTTAAATAGTTAGGAAGACAATGATTAGAAAAAATTGAGATTAACCAACTTCAACCATATCAAAATGACCCATCGCGTTTAGTGCGATCAGCTTTGTAGTGATATATGCTCTTCAATCAACCAATATGAGAGCTGAAATCTCTGATCGTAACGATTCACTTGCTGCAATTGCTCACTCGGAAAATTTTTCGGGCGACTATTGCCCCTCCTTTGAGGGATGAAATTTTTTTGCCGAACAATCGATATGGAATAAGAACCAGGATCGAACCTAGAATCAATGCGTTTAGAAATTAGAATTTAGAATTTAGAATTTAAACATATCAAACGGGTAGTGAGCTGCTTTTTAGATGTCAAGACGCCCTCGCCGTCGCGATTCGACCTAAGTCACTTGAAATTGATTATCGCTGGTTGTCCGCAATTAAATAATGATGGATTGCTGCGGACGCGGCATTATGGGCATCAACCAAGTCACCCATCAAACTCAAACATTGAGCGTTGTCATCGGCGACGCCTGCAGTCTCTATCTGCTGGCACAGATCTCCCAAAGCAAGGGCACCAACACTGTTGGCTGCCGATTTTAGTGTGTGAGCCACCTCATATAATTTTTTTGTATCTCCACTTGTTGAGGCGGCCAAAATCTCGCTTACTTGCTTTTCTGCATTGAGTAAAAACTTCTCTAACATTCGACGATGCAATGGTGGTTTATCGCCCAGCAATTCGCGTAACGTATCGGCGCTCCAGATAGGCAATGTCGAAAATTTATATTCTTTAAGATGTAGATACAGTGAAATTTGCTGACTCTGATCAAGTTCTTCAATTCGATCAAAGTTAATCTCAAAGTTAGGTTGAGAGTTAGGTTGAGAGTTAGGCTCAGAGTTGGATTCAGTTAGCAGGCCAGCTTCCTTACGTTCCTCAATGAGGGGTTTATCATTTAAGGGAAGCCATTTGTCTATAATTCTGCGCAACTCATTCATGCGCAGAGGCTTGGATAAATAATCATCCATCCCACGTTCATGGCATCTCTGAGTTATCCCATTCATAGCGTTAGCGGTGACGGCTATGACAGGAAGATGCGTCCCCTTTGGTTCGGCTCGTCGAATCGCTTCTGTCAATGCAAAACCGTCCAGATTAGGCATGTGGCAGTCGGTTAATAGTAAAGCGTAGCGCGTCGGATTTTTTTTCCACATTTGAAGCGCAATTTCACCATCTGCGGCGATTTCACATGTATGGCCAAGCATGCGTAATTGCTCTTCGATGACATCACGGTTGGTTTCATTGTCATCTGCCAGAAGGATCAGACGCTTTGCCAGCACGGCTTCTTCAATTGACATAGCCACAGTTCTGACGCGGGTGCGACGTTCTATTTTAATTTCAGGAAATGCTTTATTCAAACGCCCACCTGCCTGTGCTATGGCGACCATAAAATCATCTTTAAGTAGCGGACGGGTGAACAACTTGAGGTCCGAATCAAAACACTCATTTTCTCGCAGAACCATACGCACAACGGCCACCTTATGAGGTAAATTGAGTTCCTTGGTCGGGGTTTCGATCGACAATCCAATGAGCAAAACTGTATTATCCATTTGATCTGGTGATTGCATTAATAGTGAACCCGCCGCTGCGATATCCGCAACAATTTCGACCTGCGCACCTTCAAATTGACCATAGCTGCGTAATACCTCGATATCAAATGCGTCATCAGTAACAACAATAAGAAAGATCCCACTCAAACTTGGTTTTGAAGTAAGTTTGCGTCCAGGCTCACACCGCATCAAGGGCAATTCAACGATAAATTCAGAGCCTTTACTTAAGACACTACGTACTGACATACGACCATTCATAAGCTCAACCAAACGAGACGTTATTGACAGACCGAGGCCGGTGCCGCCAAATTGACGAGCGGTGCTTTCATCCGCTTGCATAAAGGGTTGAAACAACTTAGACACGACGGTATCGCTCATGCCAATCCCATTGTCCAGCACGGTGAAACGTACCCCCGATTTACCATCTGAAAACATGCATGGGGTAACTCTTAACGTTACTTGTGGATAATGCTTTGCATCAATCACAGAAAACTTAACAGCGTTCCCAAGCAAGTTAAGAAGTACTTGACGTACGCGGGTAGGATCGCATTCAAACCAGCTTGCTAATTCAGGTGCAATAAACAGACATAGTTTTACCGAGCTTGTTTTTGAAAGCGCTAGTACCAACAACATGGTGCTTTCTACCAAGTCTGGCAAATAAGTTGGAATGTTCTCGATGTTGAGCTTACAGGCTTCGATTTTTGAAAGATCGAGAATGTCATTCAAAATTTGTAACAATGCCAAGGAGGACTGTTGTATCGTCATCAGTATGCGTTTCTGTTCTGGCAACAGCGGCGTTTCTTGCAAGATATCGATCATGCCGATGACACCGTTCATTGGTGTGCGAATCTCGTGACTCATGTTTGCTAAAAAATCAGACTTTGCCCGATTGGCTGAATTCGCGGCATCCTCATTTTTTTTGCGCTCAGTGGTATCTGTACGAATACTGATATATTGTTCAGGTAGGCCATCTTTCCCCAGAACGGGCACAATGGTGGTCACGGTCCAATATAAACTACCGTATTTATTTCGATTTAAGATTTCTCCGTGCCAGACTCTTCCTT
This sequence comes from Undibacterium sp. SXout20W, assembly GCF_049340285.1. NCBI lineage: Bacteria > Pseudomonadati > Pseudomonadota > Betaproteobacteria > Burkholderiales > Oxalobacteraceae > Undibacterium > Undibacterium sp. SXout20W. The sequence goes on from NZ_JBMPPH010000005.1 coordinate 9,150, forward strand.
CACAAATGGTCTGCCACAGTTCATCAAACATTTCAGCTGGATGATGTCCTGAATTGAGAATACGATGATTTTGGCCTAAGAGTTCTGCGCTGGAATACTGGCTAATGACGCAAAATAAATCATTGACGTAAGTGATCGTTCCGGCGAGGTCAGTAATACTAACGATGGCATGTTGATCCAGTGCAAACTGTCTTCTTTCTAAGTCGAGCTGTTGAGACTTCAGTTTGATGGAAACCGTATTTAAAGCGTTTGCCAGCACTTCAAGTTCCAGGTTATTTTTGTACGGCGTGATGCGCGCACCCTTTTTTTCATCCAGATGTGCTGCAAATTCAGTGACGGTATCGAAAGCGCGCATCGGCGATCGCAATAAAAACAGTAACAGCGACACAAACATCACACAGGTCAAGCCTACGACCACCAATGACCGTCCTAAATGACTGTAAGCGACTTGCAAGAATGTCGGCGACTGATAACTTATGCGCACCCAACCCAGCACACGACCGTCATCGATAGGGTACCAAAGCATATTTTCGTTCGACAAGACAACGCCTCGACCGACGGGTAAAGGAACCGGTTTAGTGTCGCCATCAGGGTTCCATCGTCCATCTTTGTTTCGTAATCCTACGATGGTCTTACCGTTTTCATCAGTTACTAGCAGTGATCGAAGCTCAACCGGGGTAGCAAATTTATAGGCTGAGCTTTCCAACCTGGCAAAATCTTTCGCGATTAAAAATATAGGGCTCGCTGCAGCCAAATTTTGTGCGACGACCGTCATTTGGGCTCGCACCTTATCGTGAATCAAAGAGGTTTGTACTTTAGCAATGTAAAGTCCATCCGCTAAAATAGCGATTACCATGCACGTCGACGTGAACACCGCTAATTGCCAGCGTAAGGTACGCGGAATTAACCTGAGCCATCTGGAACGAATTGACATATCGCGTACCCTTTTACGAGGTATTTTTCTATACGATTTTTTAAAAATTCTAGATAGTCAGCGTAAGAGTTGGCAAATTCGCTGGCCGCTCAACTCATGCAACTGTTTGTATGCGCCATCCCTGAAGGCCACCCAATGCTCATTAATTTATGTTTGCTTTATGTATAAGAAATGTTCAATCAACATAAACCAATCCACTTTTAACGCGGCGCATGCAATTTTCCAATAGCAGCCTCTAACGCTGTTTTGGTAACAGGTTTTGCAATTGTTCCAAGAAACTTCATTGATGAAAGTTGTGCGACGAGCGAAGCAGAATAAAGAATATGAGCGCCCTGCCCTGACATCAAAACTAAGCTCCCCTTAAACCCGCGATCATTGATCGCTTTCATAAACTCAAAGCCATCAATATCTGGCATTTGAATATCACAAACAAGCAGGTCGGGTTTGGATTGACTGGCATCAAATTTAGCTAACGCGCTTCTTCCGCCATCCGCGGTTATAATTTTTATCACGCCGAGATTTTCTAGCTGAGCGGAAACCAATTCCAATTGAAGGTCATCATTATCAATGATCATGACACTGATTGCTTCATAAGTACTCATTCTGCGACCCTTAGAATTTGTTTAGCACAGCATAAGCGACCATCGATTTCGATCATCTATTTAAACAATACTAAGGTCAAGCAAAAGTTTTGCTTTGCAGAAAAGTCAGCACTTATGCGGTGTGATTGACACAGTAGGAGTTACGAATCAAGCCGATGATCTCCTGCACCTTCTTCTTAAGAGAAGTAAATTCCTCCACAATACATGTAGGCATCTCTTCAATTTAGAGTTTATTTGCAAGAGTAATATCGATTCCATCTCAGACGAATACATTTATGCATGATTGTAGGTTAGCATTATGTCTATTCTCTATTTGTTTAATTCCTATCCAGCCAAAGCTAGAAATAAACAGTTTGTTCAAGCTAACCTCGATACCACCGCCCACAAAGTGAGACAACCCCTTATGCGAAAATTCTTGAAACAAAGTTTTCTCAAAATATTCAGGAAAAGTCATCTTGTCCAAAACGACATGTATTACCCCATTCCACAAAAGTCCATCGATGGCATTTTCAGTTTTCTTATGGATGGCTGCGTTTATGACCGGGACTGGGAGGCCGTAGAAGGTTTTGAAGAAAACCAACGAAAGTTTATTGATTCCCTTAGCAAAATATCGGGAAATCCTGAGAACCGAGCGATGCACATCAACTGCGGAAAACATGGGTGCATTCACGTTCTTAGTGACGGGACTACTATCAACATGACCGACCTTCGATCTTGACGCGAAAAAAGTTCTCGGTTCGATCTGCCATCTCATATGACTCAGTAGAAATACTGTGCCCAGGTATTGATCACTCATGGATATCCACTCGTCATTATGATGCAACGAGTCTGCAAATTATCCAGCAACCCCCATGACCAAAAGATCATGGAGAAGGCTGCTAAGCACAACCTCAGAGAGATTGCTGCTGAGTTGGTGCAGCGACCTCTAGTGGGGTCATTGCTGAGATGAATCGCTTAATGGATGCAGCAAACGCTAAGGTGCGGAGAAAGGATGCAATTCGCGGCGTCGAACTTATCGTGTCGCTACCAAAGCGTAGTGGCATCAACCACCGTAACTGCTTTGAAGACTTCCTTAATTGGGTTGAGACCTTCTTTGCTGGCATCCCTACCTTACACCCAATCAGGTATTCTTCAAAAATACGCTTGCACTTCAAAATTGAACTCGCGAATTAAATTAATTCAGTTATTACCAATGAAAAGAAAATCACATCAAATCCTTCGAGTACTGATGACTTTTATCAACCGCTCGCATCAATGCAGGAAATACTTATCAACAACGTTTCACTCGAGGCACCAGATCCAAAAGTAACTCGTACGTCAATATTTATCAGCGGCCATCGAAGTTTTGTCACAGATGACCGGATCGCATGCTCAAGAGATATTCGACCATCAAAATCCCCCCCCATTAACAGTCATTCGTGAGCCGTTCGTTGCACATCCACCCTGACCGTGGCGTAATCCTGATCTAATCCTGAAGAGTTGGTCGGTGCGCGATGCGGTGCGAGAGAGAACGGGCGTTCAACTGCGAGGAACAATACTGCTGTTGGAATAAGCGTAAGACCGAACATTGCTGGCAATAATGCACAAGAGAACAAAAAACCATGGTTAGCAATGGGCAGTGCGACGGCAAGCGCTAAAAAGCCGGCTTTAAGCGCAAGACCATGTAAGAGGTAATAGGAATAGCTCATATTTCCGAGCCAACGCATAGGTGTCCATGAAAATGCAGATGGTAGCCATCCTGCCGGATCACGGAAACAAGTCAAGCAAAGCATGAAAAACGCAACGAAAAGAATGCTTATCTTAAGCGTAAAACCAATTGATCCAGCCAACGGCAACAGGTTCGCCAAGACGCCGAAAACAAGAGCCGTTAAACCGAGAATGCTATGCGGGGTCGGGATAGAGCGGCTGTTGAGTGCCTCGTAAAGTAAAATGCCTGAGACAAACATAAGCAGCCTGACATGGCCACCATATAAAGCACAATAGATCGCAGTTATGGCTGCCAAAATTGAAAAAAAGGAGACACGCCAGATGATGCTGCGGTCGCGCATCCTAAATAATGTGATGAGAAGTGGAATAGTCAAGTAGTAGAACATTTCATAGCTTAACGACCAAGCTACAGTAATCAATGGTTCAATGGGGAAAAGTCCGGGCAGAAGTAGAACGTTTTGGACAAGGTAGATAATTCCATCAAAGGCATGAATGGGAATCTTATTTTCAGCCGGAAAAGCAAACGACAGAGCAATGTAAGCGACAAACACGACAAGGAAAGCGGGATAAATTCGTTTAAGGCGCTTTGAAATGAAGCTGGTGAATCGCTGTGGGCGAGATATCAACGTACCGTAAATAAGATAGCCACTGAGAACAAAAAACAGATCTACACCTGAGTTTCCAATGTTGTGCAGCGCACTGGTAAGAGTGAGAAGTGCAGAATTCTCCACTATCCAGGGTTTCAGCAGGGTGACGAAATGAACAAGAAAAACGAGAAAAACAGCAAAGCCACGCAAGCCTTCCATCGGACGCACATTATACCCACCACCCCCACGAGACAACTCAAACTTCTGCGTCAGCCATTCCAAGGGAAGCTCCTAATTTGATATATATATGGAAGAATTGGGACGTACTCGGAAGACCGTCCATAGATGCGGCAACCGTCCAACTGCCGGGAACCCTCGATTTTATTACCTGGTAACAATTAGCCGTTTAGCTTCATCTATGAATGCCACTTTTGTGGCGCTTTGCATTCAGATAGCACATACAGCCATCGTTCGCATTGGCTGCGTCAGTGGTATACGTTCTGCCGCAACACATGTCGATTCTGCTCGAATGCTATCTTTTAGTCAACTATCGATTCTGCTCGAATGCTATCTTTTAGTCAACTATCGATTCTAGATCAATTGCTTAAGATCGAATAGCATTTCCTTCATTTCCTTCGCGGATGCCTTCATCCTTAGCATCAGCGACGCGATCTCTGATGGCTTCAAGCGAATTGATTTTGGAGATGTATCGTGCTTCTGATTCTGTAAGAGCGTCGAATCCGTATGATTACTTCGTGAATGTATTGCAGCGCGTGGGACAGCATCCGGCGTCAAAGGTGCATGAATTGACGCCGGGACTATGGAAGACGCTCTTTGCGGCGAATCCCTCGAAATCAGATTTGTACGCCATTCCTTGACCTTCAAATATTTGTGGTCGAAAATCGCTTACCTTCATCCTGTCCTTTTAACTTCAAGTCACGGGCCTTAGTGAGGCTTTCAATGACACCTTTTCGTAGATAATTAATTTTTTTAGCTGCGTCTTATCAGCATCGGTTAAAGGCATCGCCTCAAGCTTTGTATAAAGCGCGGAAAATTGCTTCACATACGCTTCCACGGCGGCTGAGAAAGCAGCATTTACATAATTATTTCCGCCTAAAATCAATGCTTTAGTCCGAATGTAATTAGTCTCGGTCAGTCCCGCCATCGCGCACTAGCCTTCACTAATTCTGATGAGGTTATGTTGCTTGCGTGGCCTTCTTCGAGGAATTTCGCACTACGTACGAGCCCGATTGCAGCAATAATTACTATCGAAAGAATCACTATACCAATAAAGAACCATAGCTTCGTCGCGACGCTTATCCTTTTGAAATTCATCACTTCTCTCCTGATTGCCTACATAGGAAAAATATAACGATCTTTGAGGAAACTATAGCGCAACTTTGCTTTGGTTGACTTCACAACTGCAACAGAACGCCTGGAAAAAGAACTTTCGACTCTGCAACAGTCTTACAACCTTTCAATTACCGGCAATCTCAACTTCTCAGAAAGCTGTGCAATCAAGATGGATGGCCTGAGAGTATTTTTTTATACAGGTCTGTCTTCATAAACTTTTCCAAGCCTTGATTAAAGCGCTCTATTACATTTTTACGCTTCATCGTTTTGGCGAACGCCAGATAAAGTTCGTCGTCAACAAGCGGTACGGATAAAAACACAAATTGCATTTTATGCTTTTGTAAATCTGCATCCTGACCTATAAGCTTATCAATGTCGTTATCGGCCCCCTCAACAATAGCGACATCAATACGATTAATAAGTAGCTTTCTTAACCTGCTTATAACGCCAGGATCGGTCTGTGTATGCACCAAATTAGATGCCAGATACGAATCAATATTCTGTCCAAAAGATGCGCCGAACTTTACACCAATTTGTTTGCCATTGAGGTCAGATAAGCCATTGAAAGGAAAAACATGATCTCTAAGTACAACTAGCTGAATTCGGTCTCCATAGACCACATTCGAATAGTCAAATTTATCTTCACGTTCTGTCGATTTTGAGAAATGTGCAATCCCCCCTTTACCTTCTTCTGCAAACGCTTGTGCGCGCTTCCATGGCAACAACTGTAATTCATAAGTGTCGCCTGAAAATTTGGAAACTCCGGAGAGGATCTGAGGAAAAATCCCTTGCGGCTTACCATTTTCCAAAAAACATATTACCGGATAATCTTCAGCGCCAAAAATTGGAATCGTATTGCACCAAGCACTACCAGACACAAAATAACAAACGAGGATGACCAATAGATTTTGTGTCATATCCATCTCCAGACAACATTCGCGACGTAGACAAAATATGTGATATTTATTACATTCAATAGCGATAGCACTGCACGCAAATCAGCATTGATATCCCGATTGCGGCGTACGCCGTAAATTAAGATACGATGAAAAATCCTTGATGGATTGAGGTTGCGCAAAGAAGTATCCTTGGCCAAATTCCACGCCCATATTTTTCAATAACATCTGCTGGCTTTCGTTTTCAATTCCTTCCGCAACGATCTTTGCCATGACCGCCCGCCCAATCCTAATAATTTCCGGAATGAGGGTTGACCTTAATGACTCGTCTTCCATATCAAGTACAAAACTACGATCAATTTTAAGAAAATTTGGCGCAATCACTTTGATACTTCCTTAATTAGAATAACCAGTACCCACCGACGCACCGTTCACCCCCTACGATTCTAACAGATTGGGATATGTGCTCTAGCCGCAACTCGGTGCGCCCTCATATCAAATGAATGCAAGTCTATATCAGGTGTGGGAATCAAACAACACATCAAAAACCGCATGAATAAAGGATTTCGTTAACAAATTAATTTCTCATGGGTGCATACATGGATGCAAAATTAATTGCTAACAGTTGGCAACCATAGGCAATACCCAGTTTTTGCAACTTACCTGTAATGCTGGTAGGAGGTTAATTATTAATACATGAAGGAATTATTTCGGCATCATCATTAAAAGTAATCGTCCAAGGCTCCAACTTATGACCCCCTCTTAATTTGATGCACTCTTCAAGCCTGATCACTTTGGAGAGTAAGCATGTCAAGAATCAATCCATCCTCAGCCGTATGCTATGGTTGCAGCATGTCACTGCCTTGCAAGGCTCAGGGCTATAGCAAGCGGCGTATTGTTGTGAGCATCAATTAAATCATTCCACATTTCATAGCTGGATTTCACGTGGTCAGGTACCTACTTCGGCGTCCACCACGCTGATGGCTGAACCAGCTGTTATTCAATCCAGCCTACCAACCCCTTTAAGTTTGTCGCCCATCGTGTCACGACATGACTCTGGATAGCAGCTCTCGCTAATGCCGATATGCAGACAACCTAGGTCAATCAATTAGTATGATGGCGTAACCTAGAACGTCACTCAGACTCGAGAACGCATCATACAACTCAACATCACTATCTCCAAAGAGGATTTATTTTCAATATCCCCATTCTCTGGTAGAGTTTCATTTCTGCTTTGGCTCGATTCCATCGTGGCTATCGTTCCGGCATTTGTCGGTAGTACAGCAAACGGGTGAGCGCCGGACGCAACGGTGGGAACGGGACCCCCACCCCAGAGCAGCTTCCATTCTGATTTTCTCTCCGCAGATTCTTTTCCTAATGGGAAAGCAGAATTCATAATAGTGTAAAAATCACCGCTATCGGAAAGCTTCAGCCGAATATAGACTATCTTAATTAGTTGAATTATACTCAGGTTACTCTGTGGAGTGATTGCCTTTAGTCGTTTCGGGCGTTAGCTGATCGGGCGAATTGTCGCGCATTTCGGCATTATTGAGCGTCTTCCATAGAGTTTTTGAAACTGACCCCATGCGCTTTTGGCGAATTTCCTCTACATGCAATACGGTTTCATCAAATCGTTTCTTGTATCGAATTAATAAATTACCGTTTGCATCCCCACAACCTGTTTGTATTTAGCATGCTGCCATGGGCTGCGGTACGCAGCATCTCGCCATCAGTAAGTAAATAATAGGTCGCAGCAAGGACTGCCACGCCAAACCAGGCAACACCAATCTTGCGTAAGCAACTGTTGATTGATATCAGCATCTATAAGACTACGTTGAATTGAAAGGCGCGCGCCGATCAGTAAATTTAAAAAAAAAGCGCCTATTCGGGCGTCATTTTCGAAAGTCATGTTAAACACAGCCATATGATAGTTTTCGGAGGGTGGCAATCAAATCAATGTGCGACTTCTTTCCGTACGTTGGAATGCCTTCCAATATCGCAAGCCAGTCACATAAAAACTGGCGATCAGTTTTTAAAATATTTCTATTCCTCGCCCAACGCTTTTGAAACTGCCTAGCCTTTTCGCGTAACGCATCAATCTGAAGCTGACAGTTAGCGCAAAGTATTTTTTTGTGCCAAATGAATCGCTGATTTTCCTCATACTCAATTTTCTGATCTTCAGCAGAAAAAACGCAATGGCATTTACACTTCACGCAAAAATATCCAAAATCCTCGTAGTGAGTATCTGTTGATTGACTATAAGCATATGATCGCTTGCTTGAATTTGGCCACTTCTCTTTATTCATTTCGACAGACAAATTTTTTACTCCGAAAGATGTTTACCGCTGAGCTGATCGGAACTGCGCACAACGCGCCGAAACTGAAGAGCAAGTGATTGAAAAAATACCGAACGTTGAAACGCCAATATGCGCAGTTTCCGAGTTGAGCGCCATGTTAAATGCGGTCTGTTTCAACTTTAGACTTCTATGGTTTAACATCGCCAAATCCAACCTCAACGTTTGATTCTTGTTTTACGAATTCATTTCTCGCAACTTGAATTGTGCCTCGCTGACTTCGTAAAAAAAGACGACAGCCCAACGCACCGAATATTGGAATTAACCAGATAATAAGCAGTTGAAATACACGCTGACTTCTCTCAAATTCTTCCGCTCGCCAAATAATAATCGATACCGTAATCTGATAAATAGCGACGACCATCAACAATACGTAACTGATATATGTAAGTCCATTCGTGAGCATTTAACTTTAATTAGGCGGACAGATGCCGTCGACCTAATTCAACTGGTTGCCACCTAATTCAACCAATTAAATCCTTGGAGAGGCTTGTCACACGGTCATTTGCGCAATTTACTGCATAAAAACACAGCATTAAATAACCATGAAAAACGTCACTCCCAATGTACAGGCTTCAGACGCGGTTTTAAAACCAAAATTGCTCGATCAGCGCTACGCTGCATACAAGATAAGCGTTATAGATTAAGCACCGAAGAGGTGCACCTCTATTGGGCACGTTGGTTCATTCATTTTCTCAATTACTGGTGGCGCTGAGCAGCGGCTTTGTACCTATAGCACCCAGACGAAGACAAACAGCGATTGTCCGAATTGGCAGCATCACATGGCATACGTTTTTGTGCAACCTGGGTCGATTCTGCTCGAATGCTATTTTTTAGTCAACTATTGGTTCTAGATCATTTGCTTAAGGTCGAATAGCATCTCCTTCATTTGCTTCGCTGAGGCCTTCATCCTCAGCCTCAGCGATGCGATCTCTGAAGGCTTCAAGCGAATTGATTTTGGAGATGTACCGTGCTTCTGATTCTGTAAGAGCGTCGAATCCGTATCCGGTTGTGGATTTGAATTCAGACTCGATGGTTCCATATTTTTCACGTAAGGCCTCCAGTGTATGAATGCTCAGCGATAATTGCGCACTGTACTGTTTGCCGGACAAAACGGCACAGCCGACGACATTCGCCCCATGTGACTCGATAAAATTAATGAGAGAAACAACCGTGCCACCCTGGCTAAGCGTGTCATCGACAATAAAATAGTTGCGCCCCGCTTCGACATCGCCGTCGAACGATGGACGCGTGAAGAGTCGGTCTATTCCATTGGCGGAAGATCGCTGCGAAACGGTCGATTGAACTATCTCCAAACCTTGATCGACGCCAAGAGTGCTTGAGATTTTAACTGACAGCGCCAGCGGTATTTTATTATCGCAGCCCTCCTCCGTCCCAAGGACAGGTTGAATGATGACATCCATGCCCGCAATTACGCGCTGAATTTCATCAATGAATGACTGCTCAAGCACCTCTTGAATAAGGCAAACCGCTGCAAGATCGTCACCCGTCTTGGCTGCACGAAAATGCGAATTGTTTGCAAGCCCTCCTATCCTGCTACCGATCAGGACTAGCGGCCTTTCTTTGTGCTGAAAATAGGAATGGTTGTTCACAAAGGCTGCATTAATTTAAGGACTGTCATCGCCCCTGACCGGAGCCAATTGGAATCAATATTCCCACCAAATCATGTTCTTGAGCACTTATTTGATATTAATAATAGTAAAATTGCCAATTAGTATATATTAAAAATAAATTCTACTATGAAGCTTACGCAATGACACGATTCGCACAACCAATGGTTATCCGCTGCCCCTCATGAAACTGGCACTTACTGCAATGCCAACTATCCTCATATAGTTTTCGTGAAAGTGACCTGAGAGTATGGACAGATGGCGTGACAAATGCTGGATACGAAAACGTCAAATCACCACTACTACAATGCCCTTTATGCAACAATCCGTTTTGGAAAAAGGATGCCGAAAAGTCTTGGAATTCGCACCTGAAAAAAAAGAAAAAGTCAGTCGCTTTTCGCATGCGATGGATGTGCTTTCAGGTAGAAAGAAAAAGGAACAGAAAAAAGAAATAGAAACTAATTGGCTTGGTATTCCTAACAATGTAGAAAACGCAGTTGAATGCGATACGCCGACCATTGGAGATTGGTTGACTATATTGAACGGTTCCGTGACCTTAACAACGGGACAGGAATCGATCGTCAGACGAAAAATTTGGCGAAACGGAAACGATCACCTACGCTTACGCTCGGATGGATCTACGTGCCGTAAAACCCCTCTGTTTTCTGATGCGTTTTCAAAGCAGAACTTGCTGGCGCTATTAGATTTGCATGATCGCTGCATGATCGAAGATCCTGCTGAGAGAGCAGAAATACTGCGGCAACTAGGCAGATTCGAAGAGGCCAAGCAAGTTTTAGACGGAATCAAGGAAGAGGACTCGACCATCATTACAGCGAAAATTCGTCAACTCTCTGATGAACGAATCGACACCTTGCAATCAGTTAAATAGAGACATACCTCCGATGCGCGCAAGTGCACGAAAATGACCATCCCAGAATGTTTTGCGAGGCATCCTAAAGTCTTAGGCGAATAGAAGTTGAGCATTTTACAAATTCGAATTCTGAAGTCTCGCTTTACTTTTCTCTCAGACCAACAACAAAGCAAAAGGCCGCATATAGCGGCCTCTTCATTTGGTGCATCTTTCAGCTTGTTAGCGTCTAGAGCACATATCCCAATCTGATATGACTTGAATAATATACATGACTTATTGTAAAGTCAATATATTATAAATATTACAGGTTGATTATGAGCACTAATATGCCCTATCGCTTAGCTCTCGACATTGGATCTACTTCAATTGGATGGGCGCTGCTTCGTTTGAATGAAGCAAACGACCCCTATGTAATCATCAGAGCTGGTGTTCGTATATTCCCAGATGGACGCAACCCCAAGGATGGATCGTCTCTTGCAGTAACCAGGAGAGATGCGAGAGCAATGAGACGCCGACGCGACCGCCTACTTAAGAGAAAAGTCCGAATGATGGATGCGTTGGTGCGCCTGGGCTTCTTCCCCGCTGACAGTGAAGAGCGCAGAGCATTAACCGACCTCAATCCATATGAACTTCGTGCAAAAGGTCTTGACCACCAATTAACGGGTGAAGAGTTCGCAAGAGCCCACTTTCATATCAATCAACGGCGGGGCTTCCTTAGCAATAGAAAGACGGATAAGGCTGATACAGACAGCGGCGCATTAAAAATGGCAATAAGCGAACTACGCCAAAAGCTAATGAAAGAAGAATGTCGCACGTTGGGCGAATGGCTTGCAAAAAGACATCATCAAGGTGAGAGTGTGCGTGCACGTCTACATGGAAAGACGCAGAAAGATAAGCAGTACGACTTTTATGCTGATCGCGCAATGATCGAACATGAATTCGATACTCTCTGGGAAAAGCAAGCAAGCTTTGACTCGACATTATTTTCAGAATCGGCGAGATTGGAGCTAAAAGACATTCTGCTTCATCAACGTCCACTTAAGCCAGTTATCCCTGGACGCTGCACATTAATTCCCGACGTTCCTCGTGCGCCGCTCGCTTTGCCGAGCACCCAACGCTTCAGAATATTGCAGGAGTTAAACAACCTACGGATAGAGCTACCGGACTTACAGCAACAAACTCTTACGATTGAACAGCGTAACCTGATTGCTGATTTAATGGAGAGAAAAGCATCGATAACTTTCAATGCAATTTTAAAAGCACTCAAACTACCAGGCACTACACGCTTCAACCTCCAAGACGTTAAGCGCGACCAATTGAAGGGAAATTTAACTAGCTTGAATTTATCAAAACCTGAGCATTTCGGAGATGATTGGCACAAGTTACCATTAAATGTGCAGGATGAAATTGTCGTTAGGCTATTAGAGGATGCAAGTCTTTCGCACCTTGTTTTATGGCTACAGAATCGTTTTAACCTCGATGAATCAATAGCTGAACGTATTGCAGATACGAATCTACCCGAAGGCTATGGCAATCTTAGTTTGCAAGCCTTGCAGCGTATCGTTCCCGCATTGCAAGGTGAGGTCATTACTTACGACAAGGCAGTTTTAGTTGCGGGTTTTGATAGCCACAGTGCCTTATCACATTCTCAGCAAACTGGCGAAATAATGCCTGAACTCCCCTACTACGGCATCCCTTTACGACGCCATGTTGCGTTCGAGAAGCCCAATCCTCGCAACGACGAAGAACGCTATGGCAAGATTGCCAATCCCACTGTGCATATTGGATTAAATCAGTTGAGAGTCGTTGTTAATGACTTAATAAAGCAATATGGACATCCACGTCAAATAATCGTAGAAGTTGCCCGCGATCTCAAAATGAGTCGTGAGAAGAAATTAGAAATTCAGCGCGAACAAAAGCAAAGACAAGATTTAAACGATCAACACGTCCGTACAGCATGCGATATATTAGGCTTGAACCCCGATCATCTTGATAAATCAAAACGACGTGATTTATCTCAAAAAATGCAGTTATGGGTAGAGCTCAATCCTAAAGATGCTGCTGATCGACGCTGCCCATATACAGGAGAAAAGATCAATATAGAGCGCTTATTGAACGGAGATGTGGAAATTGAGCACATACTCCCTTTCAAGCGAACGCTTGATGACAGCATGAATAACAAGACCATTTCATTAACCCGCGCTAATCGAGCCAAAGGCAATCAGACGCCGTTTGAAGCCTTTGGACTCAATCAACAGGATGGATACGATTACGATGCAATTCTGCAACGTGCATTGCTCATGCCATCCAGTAAAAAGAAACGCTTTGCCAAAGATGGCATGGAGCAATGGCTACAAGGAGAAGCAGATTTCTTGCCCCGAGCGTTGAACGATACTGCCTATCTGTCACGGATTGCTAAAGAATACCTAAGCTGCATCTGCCCACATACGCATGTCTGGGCTATACCTGGACGGTTGACAGGCATGTTAAGAGGCAAGTTTGGGCTCAATCAACTTTTATCTGGCAATGAGACGAAGAACCGCGACGATCATCGCCACCACGCGCTTGATGCCTGTGTTATCGGAATCACTGACCGCTCTACTCTCAATGCGTTTTCAAGAGCTAGCCAGCGTGCTTGGGAGTCTGGAACCAGACGCTTACTCGATGACATTGAATCACCATGGCCAAATTTCCGTGCGCACGTCGAACGAGCACTAACCAATATCATTGTTAGTCAGAAACCAGAGCACGGATATCAAGGCGCTATGCATGAGGCCAGTGCTTGGGGACTGCGCAAAGATGGACAAGTACAGCGTCGTAAATTATCAAAGGATGGTTTAAGTAACGTCAAGGAAATATGTAAGAAGGATCTTATACAACTTAGCGCAGCCGATGCAAGACACCGCCATGGATTAAATGAGGACGGCTCAGACAAAGCATACAAAGGATACCTTGGCGGTAGTAATTACTGTATGGAAATTTGGATTGATGAAAAAGGTCGCTGGAATAGCGAAGTTGTCTCAACTTTTGATGCATATCAAATTATCAATATCTACGGAGAGGAAAATGGCTGGAAGAAATTAAGGAATAAGCAATTCACGCAAACCGGAAAACCCTTGATTATGCGGCTAATGAACAAGGACTACTTGCGCTTAGAAGTAAATGGAAATTTGCGTACGATGGTTATTGCAACGATTGGTACAAATGGACAAGTATTCATGGCGGATCAAAATGAAGCAAACGTTGATGCTCGCAATAGAGATAAGAACAATCCATTCGGTTATGTCTCAAAAATGGCGGGCTCACTACAAAAAGCAAAAGGACGCTTATGCACTGTGTCGCCATCCGGAAAAATTTATGTAATTAGCAAATAGGGTAATTAAATGATAGGCCGCATTGTAGAAATTGCAGACAATAAAAGACACCTTTTCCTACTACGCGGCTTCATGGTTGTCCAACAGCACGGCACTGAACGGCAAGAGTTAGGGAGAATTCCCATTGATGACGTCGTCGCAGTGATTGCAAACGCACATGGAATAACTTATACAAATAACCTACTGGTTGCTCTTGCCGAGCGTGGGATACCATTTGTGCTATGTGGCGCTAATCACAATACAGCTGGCATGTTAGTACCAATTGGAGGGCATCACCTTCAGGCTAAGCGCTTCGACGCTCAAATAGCTGCGTCTCAGCCAACAATTAAGAGAATCTGGGCTGAGATCGTTAAAGCGAAACTTCAGCAGCAGTCTGCTGTACTTACCACCTTAGGTAAACCCGACATACCGCTTTCAGCACTAGTCAAGAAGGTTAAATCTGGAGATCCAGATAACATTGAGGCACAGGGTGCAAGAAGATATTGGACTTTATTATTCGGAACTACATTTCGACGTAACCAAAATGATGATGGCATTAACGCGCTACTCAATTACGGTTACACAGTACTACGTGCAACAACTGCACGTTCAGTTATCGCCGCCGGACTACACCCAACCATTGGCCTACATCACTGCAATGAGGGTAATCCTATGCGACTTGTTGATGATCTAATGGAGCCGTTCCGCCCGATGATCGATTACAGAGTTTGGCAGTTAGCATCTCAAGGAAAATTTGAAATTAATGCAGAAACAAAACGGGTGCTAGTCAACACGATGTATGACGATATGCAAACAAGCAGCGGGATCAGTCCTGTGATGGTATGCACACAGAAGTTAGCAACCTCCCTCGCCAGAATATTTTTAGGCGAAGAAAAGAAACTGTTTATCCCAAATCCGAAAATCTCCACAGAAATAGGCGTACTTGTTGAAAATGAGGTGGATTAACTATGTTATCGAGATATAGAATTATGTGGATGATAGTCATGTTTGATCTTCCCGTTATTGAGAAAGCGGAACGCTTAGCGGCAACTCAATTTCGAAATGCCTTGCTCGATATGGGATTTGAAATGGCACAATTTTCTGTGTATATGCGATTTTGCTCTAGTCAGACTCAAGTCGACACGTATTGCAAATATGTCGAACGTAGTTTGCCGGGCGGAGGGAAAGTCAACATCCTTCAATTCACCGACAAACAGTACGAAAGAATCATTACCTTTCGAGGAAAAGTGAACCAAGGTCTGCCAAAACTACCAGATCAGTTCAACTTATTTTAATGATGGAATATTTTTTCACTAGAGAAAATGCAATAAATCCTATGAAATTCAAGGACTTATTGCATTTGCATTCTAACAGATTGGGATATGTGCTCTAGCCGGAACGAGTTTGCGATTGCCCTTGAGGAAATTTTATTCTAACAGATTGGGATATGTGCTCTAGCCGGAACAGCCATCGCGTAATTAATAAACTCGCTGGCATTCTAACAGATTGGGATATGTGCTCTAGCCGGAACCTGGTAGCCCATATCCTGCCGCTGGTGGTGATTCTAACAGATTGGGATATGTGCTCTAGCCGGAACTCATTCGCGGCAATCAACAAGGCAAGCGAAATTCTAACAGATTGGGATATGTGCTCTAGCCGGAACGTTATGTCTGGCATGGGCAAAGCTTCCGAAATTCTAACAGATTGGGATATGTGCTCTAGCCGGAACTCAAGCACTGATGGAACGCGCCGGGGTCCAATTCTAACAGATTGGGATATGTGCTCTAGCCGGAACTCCGTGCGTCCCAATATCAAATGAACGCAAGTCTATATCTACTTTAGCTTTCAAGCTAGAGCCTATTTTATATATCAGCCTACCAGTCAGTATTTAACGTTTTAAGTAACGTGAACTCAAGCTGCACGCGTAAAGTCTCCTATTACGACACTCCCACGTTCAATCTGCTCCAAATAATCCGCAAAATGCTGCATCATCTTTTTACGTTCATCCAAAAAATCCTCGCGGTCATAGGAGCCGCCATAGGCTTAACCAGACGCATGGGATAGCTGGCGCTCAATACGGTCGATTGGGTAGCCGAGGGTTTTCAATGTGCCCTTTGCAAGTGCCCTGAAGCCGTGCCCAGTCATTTCGCCGCCGTAACCCATACGTTTTAATGCCTGCAAGATCATTCCATTGCTGAGGGGCTTATCGTGATCCCGACGATTAGGAAAGAGGTATTTGCTACCGCCAGTATATTGATGCAACTCACGCAGAAGCTCCCAGCCTTGACGCGGCAAGAAAGGATGATGATCAACCATGCGCGGGGACAAACGTTTCTTACCCATCTTCATACGCTGCCAAGGGATGACCCATTTTGACTTTGATGTCATTGAGTGGTGTAGCGAGTTTAGGCATTTTGTTGGTATCTATTTTGTTGGTATTTAATGGTCCAACAAGATTACCAACAAAAAGTTTGGATGCCAATGGACACTAAAAAGCATTAGGAAACAAAAAACCCGCGTATTCACTGAGAAATCGCGGGTTCTTTGTACAAACTTGGACAACTTTAAACATGTTCTTGGCGGAAGGTGTGAGATTCGAACTCACGAAGGCTATAACACCTCGCCAGTTTTCAAGACTGGTGCATTCAACCGCTCTGCCAACCTTCCAAGCCTGCTATTATAGCTGGACTTGGTGGTGTGGACAAGTGTCGAGGTGCAATTCAGAGTAAAAATGGTGTATTTAACAGCTTTGGAATCGCTGTTGCATCCACAGGACGAGAAAACAAGTAGCCTTGGATTTCATCGCAACCAGCATTTTTTAGGAAGTTCAGCTGCTCGTGGGTCTCAACACCTTCTGCTACGACATTCAGATTTAATTGGCGGGCCATCATGATGATGGCGCTGGCGATCGCGCAATCATTGGCATCAACCGGGATACCCTGCACGAACGAGCGGTCAATTTTTAACGATGAAATCGGGAATCGTTTGAGATACGACAAGCTGGAAAAACCTGTTCCAAAGTCATCCAGTGCGAGGCTGACATCGAGTGCGACGATTCTATTCATAATAGAGATCACGCATTCAACATTTTGCATCAACATGCTTTCAGTGATTTCCAGCTCTAACCAATCGGGCGAAATCTGGTATTTCTTAAGTACATGTTCGATTTGCTTCGGTAGCGATTCAGTAAAATCACGTGCTGACAAATTGACCGCCACTTTAAATGTAGGCAAACCTTGTTCCTGCCATAATTTTGCTTGTTGACATGCTGCGTGCAAGACCCAACTATCGAGTTCCTGAATTAAGCCGGATTCTTCCGCGACACCAATAAATTCTGCCGGTGGGATAAAACCCCGCTCCGGATGATTCCAACGGAGCAACGCTTCGACGCTGATGAGTCGATTTGAATGGACATCAATTTTTGGTTGATAGTACAGAAAAAATTCTTCGTTTTTCAATGCTTTTCGAATTGCAGATTCAAAAAATAGTTTTTCTGCAATATGGACGTTAATGGCCTGATCGTAGAACGCATAATTACCAGACAAAGTATGGCCGGTCTTCTTCGCTTGAAACATAGCAATATCAGCGACTTGCAATAAAGCATCCGCATCGGCGCCGTCAGCCGGGAAAACACTAATACCGATACTCGCGGAGACGCGAAGTTCGTGCCCTTCGACACTAAACATCGTTTCCAGACTATCAAGAATTTTTTGCGCAACCATGCTTGCATCAGAGTGATTCGCCATTTCAGGCAGTGTCACGGCAAATTCGTCGCTACCAAGCCGGGCGATAATATCCTGGTCACGCAATACCGATGCCAGCCGTTGTGCTACCTTCGCCAATAAAGCATCGCCTACTCTATGCCCTAACATGTCATTAATCGGTTTAAAACGATTAAGATCGATAAACAATAACGCTGCGCTGGTTTGTTTTCGTTGAGCTAATTGCAAAGCTTTATCAACTAACTGGATAAACAAACTGCGATTTGGCAGATTTGTGAGTGTGTCAAAATAAGCTAATTGATTGATTTTTTTTTCGGCTTCTTTGCGGTGCGTAATATCGCTTAAATATCCAACAATCCCGACTGGTTGTGTATCCACCCCTGCGATCGTCGACAGCGTCAAACTTGCCCAAAATACCTCGCCATTTTTTTTTCGGCGACGAACTTCCATTTCATTGGCACCATTGCAAAGAAAAGCGTCGAGAATATCACTATCGTCTGCACCTGAAGCGTCCTCGTCTTCATACAAAAATAGAATATTCTTGCCCAGTACTTCTTCCGAAGTGTAGCCAAACATTTTTTCTGCACCGCGATTCCAACTCAAAATAAAACCAGCAAGATCCATGATCACCACCGACTCGTGAATCTGATCGATAATTTGAGTGTGCAGCATATGTTCACGCAAACTCATTGCATGTCGTTGATCGACATCATTGCGAAGCTTAAAGAGCCTCGCCGTCATGCTGGCCAGATAATTTAATTGCTGTAAATCAGACGCAGAATAGCGACCATTTTTACCAGAAAGCACATAAAACGTCTCGGCGGATACAGGACATAGCAATTCATCGTCACTTGGCATACCTGGCAGCTGTGAGCGCTGATAGCTAAGATTTGAATCCTTAAAAAAGTTTCTGATTATGCGATTAATTTCGACATCGAGTTCTTCCCCGTCAAAGCTTAAAATAGCCTCACTAAGCGACACACCGATATCAAAATCGCTCAATGCAGAAACAGTATGCATCATTAAGCTTCCCGGCAGACCAGGTTTACCCAAACGTAGGCCTGGAGCAGGCAATCTTCGAATATCTCAGCAGTAACTTCAGTCGCTGCCAGAGCTTTGTCGATATCGGCAGTTCGAGGCCGATCTGCAAGTTCAACCAAACGCAATGCATTACCCAGCTTGCCTGTACGCTGTAGAAGCGCGGAAAGGACATCTTCTTGCAAACTCAATGGATTGAGCACATCGTTTAAATCACTGCCAAAAAGCTTATCCAGCAATGAGAACATGCCTACCATAAAGGCAGCATCCTGCTCATCTTTGCTACCGCCATTTTTTTTGCAAATAGCTTCCATCATACTTGCGCGAAATGCAGCGCGTGCCATTAATGGATTTAATGCACCAGCAACTTCTTGAGGACGAGCATATAACAACAATTGCAGCCAGCGTTGCAGTTGCCTGCGACCTAACAAGTTAATCGCCTGGCCAAAACTCGATACCCTGACTGTTTGCGCAAAAGCGGCCGAGCTGACAAGTTTGAAAAGCATGAACGACAAGCTCGGATCTTGCTTGAATAGTTCTTCCAATTCACAAGAGTCAGCATCCCGCGAAACCAATCCCAGCAGCTTTAACAAGCGCGTACGGGCTGTGCTATCTGCAGCCTTGTTATTAATCGGAGGGTTGAATGCATATTCACCAGACAACAACTTAAATCCTGCTTGCAAAGCTTGGTCGAGCAAAGCACGTGTTGCGATATTTTTAGCCCATTGTGGCGCCGTACCTAAACGTGATGTCCACGATTTGGCAAAGAATGGTATACCTGCACTGGCATCCAATGCGAAATATTTGGTTTCACTCCACGCTAATTCTAACGACGAAGCGAATTGATCCGTAACGATACGAAAACCATTGCTTGCAAAGTGTTTGAGTTTTGTTTGATTTGCCTTGTCGGCACATACTGACTCGGGAATGCAAAGGAATATTTTATTGGAGGGTAATCGTGTATGAATATCCGCAGGAATTTCCTGTATGTCGGCAAATGAAACAAGCCAGACCACCGAGCCCAATTCGTCAAAAAATTCTTTTTCATTCCAAGACTGCAAAGCAGCAACGACGTCAATGGTTGGCGTGCTTCCAAAATCGGGATGTATTGCTGTTAATTTTTGCAATACATTCATGACGGGTATAAAAGTTGGAACCCCAAAATCTCGAATCATAAATTATTTATGTTATCTATTACAATTGACATCAAGATGACGTTTTTACATTATTGTTATACTGAGCCAGCCTGAAATTTTCGATTCAATTCCAATCAATAGTTTCCGACGAACAAAATTTCAATTAATTTAACTGTACACCTTTTAGTAAGAAAAAAGCATTTCAATTTAACATTTTTTCTTTTATTCAGAATCTTTTAAAAATAATTGTTGTAAGTCATTCAAAAATAGCTTGCCCATCGTCGTTGGAGTTATGATCTGATGATCACGTGTTAATAAGCCTTTCCACTCAGCCTCGGCCAACTCTTTTTCTATTGAGTTAATCAATAAGCCGGTACGCTCTTGAAACAAGTTCACTGGAAATCCTTGGTTCAAACGCAATGCGTTCAACATGAATTCAAATGGCAAATCCTGCGCTGAAATTTCCACCGATTCCTGAACGGCGTTTCCAGACATACTAGCCTCAATGAAGGCCTTAGGTTGCTTATAGCGAGCCTGCCGCACGATCCTGTGTGGAAACGACAGCTTAGAATGTGCGCCAGCACCAATTCCAAGATAATCGCCAAAATTCCAGTAATTTTGATTATGTTTTGATTCGCGGCCAAGTTGTGCGTACGCAGAGACTTCGTAATTACGGTAGCCTGCCATTTCCATTCGTTCATGAATCAAATCTTGCATTTCTGCGCTCAGATCATCATCAGGAATCGTCGGTGGAAATTTGGCAAAATAGGTATTGGGCTCCAAGGTCAAATGATATAAAGACAGATGAGGAGGCGAAAATGAAAGCGCAGTTTCCACATCATCGCGCACTTGTTCCAATGTTTGCGCTGGCAATGCAAACATCAGATCAAGATTGAAATTATCAAAATGCGTGCGTGCAATATCGATTGCACGGCGAGCTTCGTCTCCATTGTGTATCCGCCCCAAAGCAGCCAAATGTTGCGAATTAAAGCTCTGGATGCCGATCGATAGACGATTGATCCCGCTTTGCTTATACGATCTGAATTTCTCCATCTCGAAGGTACCGGGATTGGCTTCCATCGTGATTTCAGCAGCGCCATCGATAGGGAGCAGCGTTCTGATATCGGACAACAACCGATCTAAACCTGCTGCCGACATGAGACTCGGCGTGCCTCCACCAATAAAAACAGAGTAAATTTTTCTACCCCAAATTAGTGGCAATGAGGATTCCAAGTCAGCGCGCAAAGCGGTTAAATAGGCTTCTTCATCAAAACTTCCTTTGACTTCATGCGAATTAAAATCGCAATACGGACATTTTTTTACGCACCATGGAAAATGAATATACAAAGCCAAGGGCGGTAGCACGCTCAGATTCAATTTTCCTGGTGCCAAAAATTTGCTAGCCACATCAAGCGGAATATGGGACAAATCAGGCGCCGTTTTATTTACGGTGGCAGCGTTGCGATGGATTGAAATCGGCTTGATTGGTATCATTGCAACTTCTCAAACAAAGCGCGCAAAGCTTGCCCCCGGTGGGACAGCTGATTTTTTTGGCTTGACTCTAATTCTGCAACCGTTTTTTGCAGGTCAGGTATCCAAAAATGCGGGTCATATCCAAAACCATGTTCACCACGGGGCTCAGCGACAATCTCCCCTTTCCACATGCCATCTGCGATCACAGGCTGCGGATCATCCGCAGAACGAACCAGCACTAAAACACAATAATAATAGGCAGACTTATCGTCTTTATTAGCAAGATCTGCAATGAGCTTTT
Organism: Undibacterium sp. SXout20W; assembly: GCF_049340285.1. Classification (NCBI taxonomy): domain Bacteria; kingdom Pseudomonadati; phylum Pseudomonadota; class Betaproteobacteria; order Burkholderiales; family Oxalobacteraceae; genus Undibacterium; species Undibacterium sp. SXout20W. The sequence goes on from NZ_JBMPPH010000005.1 coordinate 31,108, forward strand.
CATTATTACGCTGGTCAGATTTAGGTTCACCCGCAAATCGTGCAGAAAGAACACCCGGAGCGCCGCCCAAGGCATTTACGCAGATTCCAGAATCATCGGCCAGTGCAGGAAGGCCTGTTAATTTTGCTGCGTGGCGCGCTTTGGCAAGTGCGTTCTCTACAAAACTATGGAATGGCTCCTCTGCTTCCGGAACTTGAAACTCTGATTGTGTATGCAGACTAATATTTAACGGCGACAATATTTGTCGAAATTCTTTGAGTTTGCCTTGGTTATTCGATGCCAAAACGATTTTTTTTGTCATGGTCAATTTACTCAAACGTCCAACAAACCCAGTACTTGTTTTTGCAATGCGATCAAATCGCTGATGCCATCCTCTGCCAAATCAAGCAAACGGTTCATGGTTTGACGATCAAATGCGACACCTTCTGCGGTTCCTTGCACTTCAACAAAATTCCCATCCTCTGTCATAACGACATTCATATCTGTATCACAGGCTGAATCTTCCGGATAATCCAGATCGAGGACTGGTGCGCCCTGATAGACACCGACCGAAATCGCCGCCACAAAATGTTTTACCGGAACACGTGCAATGGCGCCTTTATTGACTAACTGTGTAAATGCATCATAAGCTGCCACCATCGCACCTGAAATAGCAGCCGTGCGCGTGCCACCATCGGCTTGAATAACATCGCAATCTAAATGCAAAGTACGTTCGCCAAACGCCTCAAGATCGAATGCAGCACGCAGGGAACGTCCTATTAAACGCTGGATTTCTTGAGTACGCCCAGATTGCTTCCCTTTTGCTGCTTCCCTATCCATCCGCGTTTGCGTAGAACGGGGCAACATGCCATATTCGGCCGTGAGCCAGCCCTGTCCCTTGCCTTTCAAAAATCCCGGGACTTTATCTTCAATGCTGGCGGTGCATATAACACGGGTATCACCAAACTCTATCAATACTGAGCCTTCAGCATGTTTAGTAAAATGGCGGCTAATAATCACCGGCCGCAGTGCATCCACTGCGCGACCGCTAGGGCGTAAAGTATTTGACATAAATTTAATTTTTGGATGTGATGCGTGACGATTTGTGAATAGCATTACGGATTTCTGCAATCGCTTTCTCTATTTCTGCATCGTTAAAAATATCTTGCTCGCCACCTTCTGCAATCATATCAGCGTCCAGAGGCGCTTGTATTGTCGTCGTGATCGAACCGATAGGGATGGTCGTCGTTGATATAACTGAAGCGTCTTCGAGATGATCATCACCCTCCCACATCATTGCCAACGCCGTGGTGTTATCACTGGTTTTACCTGCAATATTGACAGCAGAACGAATGAGTTCAGGTATCGCACGCACGATCGTGTGTTCATGTAATCGTTGCGCTAACATATGATCTGGCAACATCGACCAAAAACCATCTGAACACAATAGAAGAATATCGCCAGGCTGCAAAGCAGCACGCCGGGAAAGTTCAACGATAGGAGAATTTGGTGCACCAAGGCAGTTAAAAAGTTTATTTCTATCGGGATGGGTATGTCTTTCGGCGGGATCGACTTTACCCTGAGCAATGAGGGTTTCCAAGCGCGAGTGATCTTTGGTGCGTAAAAGAATTTGCCCCTGGCGTATCCAATAAAGACGAGAATCACCACAATGGGCCCAATAGGCGTAACCGTTTTGAATTAAGCAAGCAACAATCGTTGTTCGCGGTGTTTCAGGCAAATTATTAATCGTACGATATCGATGAATTTCTTGGTGCGCGGCCAAAAAACTGTCTTCTAGAAAACGCTCTGGCCGACCAACCAAAGGATGCGCTTGCTGTTGAAATAACGAACCTATCGTTTGCATCGCAATCGCAGCCGCCATCTCACCCATGATATGTCCGCCCATGCCGTCAGCCAACAGCAACAAAATCGCATCGCGGGTAAAGCTATACCCCATGCGATCTTGATTGACCTTCCGGCCGCCAATATGACTTTCTTGATAAACGGAAAAACGCATGAACAATTCAACTTCAATAGATTAATAAATAAACGAGCTAATTCTAGTGATTAAGGTGGTATCAGCCGGATTATGACCTAAAGTTGAAATCCCAGCCAACGTTACCTCATCACACTCATGCCACTTTTCACTTGAACGCGACCCTTCGAACTTACTCTAATGGCTGTCAGTATGCTCTTGTATTGTTGTATCATCGCCAACACCAACAACATTTTTCTTCGCAAAGAAATTAGATATTTTCAATTTGGCTTTTTCCAACACACTAAGTTCGGGCTGTACTTGTGCTTTGGTGACCAACGCTTTCTGCAGAGCAAAAACGCTTTGCGGCCTTTCTAGTGGATCTAACTTTAAACACCATCTGACGACTTCGACAAGCTCAGGGGAATACAATCCTTCAAGCTTTCTATAATGCGACTCCATTTTGTCGTTAATTTTACGCTGATCAGAAGGTTGCGGTGGAGCACCAATCATACACGCAAAAATTGACGCACCGATGCTATATATATCGGTCCAGGGGCCAAGATTTCCATTCTTTTGATATAACTCAGGTGCAGCGAAGCCAGGGGTATACATCGGATACAATTTAGGTATGTCTGTCTTTAAGGTTTGACGTGCGGCACCAAAATCGAGAAGAATCGGTGTCCCATCCAAGCGCAAGTAAATATTGGCTGGCTTCAGATCAAGATGCAGCAACTTATTAGTATGCACCTCGCGCAAACCATTCATTACCTGGTTAAACATGCGACGAACAAAGCGTTCTGAGACCAATGGTTTTTCACCTTTGTCACGCCGCCTCAAAATATGCTCTTGCAAAGATCGGCCAGATTCGTACGCCATGACCATATACACGGTCTCATTCGCCCGAAAGAAGTTCACAACACTCACGACATTGGGGTGCGATATACGTGCCAATGCACGCCCTTCTTCAAAAAAGCATTTCAAACCAATTCTGTAAATTGGCAAATTTTCACTTGAAATTGCAGGCACCAACTCACCCTGCTGCCGCAACGCCAAAGAACTGGGTAAATATTCCTTAATTGCGACAGCATTTCCATCTTCGTCAGACGCCAAATAGACGATACTAAAGCCACCAGACGCAATTTTCTTTACAATGCGATATCCGGCAATCTCCAGTCCGTCTGGCAAAGGAGCATTATTTTGTGCGGCCATTAATCTTCCAATCCTTTATACAGAAGTGATTGTGTTGATAATTGTGGTATTTGTAAAGAATATCCTGCTCTGCATCAATTTTTTAAACTTTTTTGCACCTGAGACAACAACTAGTAGCACATTAAAAGGATCTACCTTGAGTATTTACAGCATGACTGGCTACGCGACCAGCACCCTCGAAACAGAATCGGGAACGATAACAATAGAAATAAAAAGCGTTAATTCGCGGTTTCTTGATTTGCAATTTCGCATTAATGACGATTTTCGTGCAATTGAATCACTGTTTCGCGATGCCATCTCACGTCGCATCGTTCGAGGAAAAGTAGAGTGTCGTTTTAGCTTTGGAAAAAAGACGAGTGAAAACAGCAGCAAAGCGCTGAATTCCTCATTGCTGGAACAGCTGGCTGGATTTCAGGTGCAGTTGCTCCAACAGTTTCCCAATGCAAGCCCACTCAGCACCAATGACTTATTGCGTTGGCCCGGCGTCATTGAAGAAGCAGAAATCAATGCAGACAGTCTTCAAAACAGCGTCGTAACAACGATCAATAACACCCTTGAAGCTTTTATAACGAGCCGCGAACGCGAGGGCGCCGCATTAGCACAAGTACTCATCACTTGCGTCACTGCAATGGAAGCCATTGTAGAAAAAATCAAACCTTTGTTGCCGCAAGTTCTCCAGCAATTTCAACAAAAAGCAATACATCGCCTGGAAGAAGCACTTGGCTTAAGCGCGCCCAGCAATAATCCAGCCGGCCAAACGCTGACCCGCGAGGAAGCAATGGATCGCATTCGTCAGGAAGTCACCGTCTACGGCATCAGAATCGACGTCGCCGAAGAACTGGCTCGCTTATCAGCTCACTTGACAGAAACTCGCCACATCATTCAAAAAGGCGGACAAGTAGGCAAGCGCCTGGATTTTATGATGCAAGAACTGAATCGCGAAGCCAATACACTGGGCTCAAAAGCTGCCCTCAAAGAGTTAGCAGATGCGTCAATGGAGCTTAAATTACTCATCGAACAAATGAGAGAACAAGTACAAAACCTTGAATAAGGCGCGGCATTTGCTTATACTCCCGCGATATTTTTTCAAAAATGCCAATTTGCCTGACATCCATGCGTGTTAATCACATCCATTGAATTTCAAGTTGGCAAATCAGTAAATTAGTCAATTTTTGAGCTTAACATTAACAGACCAAACCATTCAGAGGGCAGCTAATGATACCCATTACGTCGACAGCAGGTAGTCTTTTCATTGTCGCTGCGCCATCGGGTGCAGGCAAATCAACCCTCGTCAATGCCTTATTAGCGCAAGAGCCCAAAATAAAGTTATCGATCTCTTACACAACGCGCCCTCCTCGTCCTGGCGAAGAAAATGGTCGCGAATATCATTTCACGACACCAGAGGACTTTTTACATCGAAAATCGCAAGGTGAATTTTTAGAATCTGCTGAAGTGCATGGAAATTACTACGGCACCTCAAGAATATTAATTGAGCAACAAATGCGGGCTGGCACCGACGTTTTGCTTGAAATTGACTGGCAAGGGGCTCAGCAAGTGAGAAAACAGTTCCCGGGCGCGGTCGGCATCTTTATTCTCCCCCCTTCGATTCCAGCACTAGAAGAACGCCTGAAAAAACGCGGACAAGACGAACCACATATTATTACACGTCGAATTTTAGCAGCGGGCGGTGAAATGGCGCACTCTCCAGAGTTCGAGTATGTTATCATTAACCAAGACTTTGCAAATGCGCTATCAGAACTCAACGCCATCGTCAAAGCGACACGCTGCCGATTTACGCAGCAGGCAACACGCAATAGCGAATTGTTCGCCCAACTTGGCATTCATGCCAACCCAAATTAAATCATCGTATTATTGTACTAAGGAAAAAACATGGCACGTATTACCATTGAAGATGCATTGAAGCAGATCCCTAACCGTTTCCAATTGACTTTGTGTGCAACTTATCGCGCGCGTCAATTGCTGCAAGGCCACACACCAAAAGTTGAGTCCAAGGACAAGCCAACAGTTACTGCTTTGCGTGAAATTGCCCAAGGTAAAATCGGTATTGAAATGCTGAAAAAAGTTCCAGTGTAGTTTGCATTGCGACCGAAGTATCACATTAATCGGCCGGGAGTAGCAGAATGAGCGCAACAGAATCTATTTCATCTCTGATTAAGACCCCGGCTGAATCATCGACTAGCCCCATCGCTGCTGCGCCAGACAAAGCCAGCAATGTCAGTCAAAAACCAGTTCAAAAAAAACACCCGCTGATTACAGGCGAGACCCCCACCGCACGTACCAAGCAAACCAATATTGGTGTTGCCTCAACTACAGGGCTCAGCGAACGTCTCGCGGAGTACATGTCTCCTAGCGACCTCAAATTAGTCAAAGAGGCCTATCGCTTCTCTGACGAAATGCATTTAGGTCAGGTTCGAAAATCAGGCGAGCCCTACATTTCGCATCCAATTGCAGTCGCCGAAATTTGCGCCGATTGGAAGCTGGACGTGCAAGCAATTATGGCCGCGCTTTTGCACGACGTGATGGAAGATCAGGACGTCAAAAAAGAAGAATTAATTGAACGCTTTGGTGCGCCGGTTGCATCGTTGGTTGATGGCCTGTCCAAATTAGAAAAGATCGAGTTCCAAAGTCAGATTGAAGCGCAGGCAGAAAATTTCCGTAAGATGTTGCTGGCCATGGCACGCGACGTCAGGGTTATTTTGGTAAAGCTGGCCGATCGCTTGCATAATATGCGCACGCTCGGTGTGATGGCTCCAGAGAAAAAGCGCCGGATTTCACGCGAAACGATGGATGTTTATGTCCCTATCGCACATCGACTTGGTCTCAATAACATTTACCGTGAATTACAAGATCTCGCCTTTTCGCATTTGTATCCAATGCGTTATCGCACCTTGTCTAAAGCGGTGAAGGCGGCGCGCGGCAATCGTCGCGAAGTCGTTAATAAAATCCTAGAATCCGTCAAAGAGTCTCTGAAGGAAGCGGGCTTACAAGCCGAAGTCTATGGCCGCGAGAAAACGCTGTATGGCATTTATCGCAAAATGCAAGACAAGCACTTAAGCTTTTCGCAGGTATTAGATGTCTATGGATTCCGTGTCGTTGTCGAGAATTTTCGCGAAAGCTACTACGCTTTAGGCACCCTGCACGCCCTCTTCAAACCGATGCCGGGCAAATTTAAAGATTACATCGCCATTCCCAAAACGAATGGCTACCAGTCCTTACACACGACACTCATTGGTCCTTACGGAACACCCGTTGAATTTCAGATTCGCACGCAAGACATGCATCATGTCGCAGAATCTGGCGTTGCCGCTCATTGGCTATACAAAAATGAAGAAGGCAGCCTGACTGACTTACAGCAACGTACCCATGCGTGGCTGCAGTCATTGCTTGACATACAAAAGCAAACAGGCGACTCCGCGGAGTTCCTTGAGCATGTTAAAGTGGATTTATTCCCTGATTCAGTTTATGTCTTTACACCTAAATCCAAAATCATCGCGCTTCCGCGAGGGGCTACGGCTTTGGATTTTGCCTATAATATTCACACAGATATCGGTGACCAGGCGATTGCGACGCGCATTAACCACGAGCCGGTACCTTTACGTTCTGAATTAAAAAATGGTGATATCGTTGAGATTGTTACGTCACCTAATTCAAGGCCAACACCAAATTGGTTGACGTATGTCCGCACTGGCAAAGCACGTTCAGCAATCCGGCACTACCTGCGAACTATTAACTTGAACGAATCAACTGAGTTAGGCAAGCAACTATTGGCGCAAGCCTTGGTTGCAGTCAATCTCAATCCAGAATTACCATCATCACTCATCGATAAGCTGCTCAATGAATCCACCGCAAAAACGATGGATGAAATCTACACCGATATTGGAATTGGCAAGAGAATGGCGGCTCTGGTTGCACGGCACATTCTTGATTTGGTTGAGGACGACTCATCGTCGATTCCTTTTCAACAGTTTGGCGATAAACATCAATACAAACCGGATCCCGTCATTATTTATGGCAGCGAAGGTCTCTCAGTACAATTAGCCCCTTGCTGCCTCCCTATTCCAGGGGATGGCATTGTTGGCCAACTTAAACGAGATCAGGGCTTGGTCGTTCATACTGATGACTGCGAGCACGCCAAGCGACTACATATCAAAGAACCCGACCGTTGGATCGATGTTACCTGGGGTGATGAAGTCAACCGTAGTTTCGATACCCGCATTGCGGTCACAGTGACCAATGAACGCGGGGCATTAGCGCGGATTGCTGCCGAAATCGGCGAGTCAGAAGCCAATATCAGCCATGTTAATATGGAAGATGGCGATGCCAATGACATGACTCATATCCATTTCACCATTCAGGTAGAAGATCGGGCACATCTTGCGAGGATTATGCGCAACATCAAGCACTTGAATGGCGTAAATCGTATTGCACGAGAACGTGGATAACACAGCTTTGACTTGCTTAAATGCATAAAAAAGGAGAGCTAAGCTCTCCTTTTTTTCTCAGTTGCAGAGAGGGAGCGACCCGCAATCCGCAACCCGTAACCCGCACAAAGCAAAAAGCAGCACGTTATTCACCAAACCGCGAATCCCTTACCCTTAAACCGCTTCACCCCATAAATCATGAGCATCCGCGGCGGTAATACGAACATCAACGAATTCACCAACTTTCAACTTGCGATGTGGCTCAAATGGCGGCTTGACATACACGACACCATCGATCTCAGGCGCATCAGCAGAACTACGTCCTACGCCACCACTTCTATCCAAGCTATCAATCAATACGCGCAATGTCTTGCCGATCTTAGCTTGTAATCGCTGCTTAGAAATACCTTCTTGCAATTCCATTACACGACGACGGCGATCTTCACGCACTTCATCTGGAAGTTGCCCTTCGATTTCATTGGCCGTTGCCCCTTCTACCGGAGAATACGCAAAGCAACCAAGGCGGTCGATTTGTGCTTCTTTCAAGAAATCAAGCATGTATTCAAACTCTTCTTCGGTCTCACCAGGGAAACCTGCGATAAATGTAGAGCGAATCGTAATTTCTGGGCACATTTCGCGCCATGCTTTGATTCGTTCAATATTTTTTTCACCACTGGCAGGTCGCTTCATACGCTTAAGCACATCGGGGTGCGCATGTTGCAGAGGCACGTCCAGATAAGGCAAAACGTGGCCATTATTCATAAAAGGGATAATTTGATCGACGTGTGGATACGGATAAACATAATGCAAACGTACCCATGCATCATATTGCTTTGCCAGCTCTCCCAATGACTCAACCAATTGAGTCATATGCGTCTTAACTGGTTTACCGTTCCAAAAACCCATACGGAATTTCACATCCACGCCATAGGCACTGGTGTCTTGAGAAATCACCAGCAACTCTTTTACGCCAGCTTTAAATAAGTTTTCTGCTTCCAGCATGACATCCGCAATGGGGCGCGAAACAAGATCGCCGCGCATTGAAGGAATAATGCAAAAGCTACAGCGATGATTGCAGCCTTCGGAAATTTTTAGGTAAGCATAATGTTTTGGCGTGAGCTTTACGCCCTGTGCAGGCACCAGATCGATGAACGGCTCATGAGGCTTCGGCAAGTGTTTGTGAACCGCTGCCATCACTTCACCAACAGCATGCGGCCCAGTCACCTCAAGCACTTTAGGGTGAATGGATTGAATCATATCCTTACCATCCGCATCTTTTTTCGCACCAAGACAGCCGGTGACGATGACTTTGCCATTTTCGGCAAGCGCCTCACCGATGGCATCTAAAGACTCTTGTACTGCAGCATCGATAAAACCGCATGTATTAACAATGACCAGATCAGCGCCATCATAGGATTTGGCGGTATCGTAGCCTTCAGCTCGTAATTGCGTCAGAATTTGTTCGGAATCAACCAAAGCTTTAGGGCAGCCGAGACTCACGAATCCGACCTTAGGTGCAGTGGCAGTATCTTGACGGCGTATTTCAGTAATAGACATAGAGGGTGCGTAAAAAACAAAAAGGGTACAAAAGCGAATCCGCTATTGTACCCTTTGCTCTGCATGCTTGCCGCTGCTTCAGTTAATTTTCCTGAAAAATCAGGAGCTTAAGCAAAAAAAACACTTAAAACAGTGGTGAAATTAATTTATTTTTTGTTCACGTCTTCTGGATTAAATGGAAATACATTGAAAATATTTTTCGCTTGGCTCTGCATTTGTTCTTGCATTTGCACAAACAGATTTTTACTTTGCTCAATGTAATTACCCATCATACCTTGCATCATTGGGCCTTGGACATTCATAAACTGCGTCCACATTTCTGGACTAAATGGCTTACCTTCGTAGATACCTTTAGAATTTTCTGCGAGTTTATTTTGAATATCGATAAACGCCTGGACGTTTTTCTCAAGATAATTACCCATCATTCCTTGCATTGCATGGCCGTAATAGCGAATAATTTGCGACAAGACGACACTTGAGAACATTGGCGAACCACCCGCCTCTTCTTCTAAGATAATTTGCAGCAAAATGCTGCGAGTCAAATCTTCGCCACTTTTTGCATCAATGACGGCAAAATCATCATTGTCGAGCACAAATTGTTTCACATCGACAAGCGTAATGTAGCTACTTGTCTGCGTGTCGTACAAACGACGATTAGGATATTTTTTGATCAAATGCTGCGTGGATTTTTTTGCGCTATTCATTGAATTCTCAATTGATAACTTCTACATCCTGTTTTTCTCATGGGGTTCCCAATGATTAAACACGGACTCACTCAAGCAAACCGGGTCTTAAAATGACTTTAAAACGCCTGGATTTGGTTGTCCCCTTTTTGCATTGCGTTTCTTTTTTTTTCACCGCAATTTAATTGTCCATCGAAATATTTTTCATTCCGATGGACTCATTTTACTGCATTGCGGCAAAAAATCACTATAACAATGTGCTTAAAATTACTTAAAAGCAATATATTGCTGCAAAATTTTGCTTCAGGAGAACTAGTCAACAACAGCTCATCGCCGTGTTAACATTAACCCATATGCAAACCACCGTTAATAGAAAAATCTGAACCAGTTGCGTAACCACCTTCGTCGGAAGCAATCCAGGCAACGATCGAGGCAATTTCTTCAGGCTCGGCAAGACGCTTCACAGGAATGCCGCTTACAATTTTTTCCAAGACGTCCGGGCGAATAGCTTTGACCATATCAGTACCAACATAGCCTGGCGAAACCGTGTTAACCGTAACGCCTTTCGTTGCCACTTCTTGTGCCAATGCCATAGAGAAACCATGGATACCAGCTTTTGCTGTGGAATAGTTTGTCTGGCCAAACTGACCTTTCTGACCGTTAACCGAAGAGATATTAATGATACGACCCCAGCCGCGATCAACCATTCCTTCGATAACTTGCTTTGTCACGTTGAACAAGGAGTTCAAATTGGTATCCATCACCGCATCCCAATCGGCTTTACTCATCTTACGGAATTGACCGTCACGAGTAATGCCAGCGTTATTCACCAAAACGTCAATCTCGCCAATTTCAGCCTTTACTTTATCAAAAGCGGCTTTGGTTGATTCCCAGTCAGATACATTTCCTTCGGAAGCATGAATATCCAAACCTTCCGCACGCATGTCTGCCAGCCATTTATCTTTACGAGAAGAATTCGGACCGCAACCTGCCACCACTGTGTATCCATCTCTGCACAAACGTCTGCAAATTGGAGTCCCGATTCCACCCATACCGCCAGTTACATACGCAACACGCTTTGCCATACTGATTCTCCTGTTTTAATATAAATTCCAACACAACAAAAATTAATCTGCCCTTACTTTTACGTAACTTCCTGGTGCAACTTCTAATGCCGTGTACTCTTTATTTCCAGCACTTGCAGGCGCCTTCACCATTTTCCCACCATGCTTGGCCAAAAATTCTGACCATACAGGCCACCAGCTGCCCGGATTTTCGGTTGCACCAGCCAACCAACTATCGGCATCGTTAGTAACACCGTTTTGGTTGATCCAATAACTTCTTTTTTTCTTTGCCGGCGGATTAACCACGCCAGCGATATGGCCGGATGCGCCCATCACAAAAGTATTTTTATCTTTATGCTTGGGATTCAATATCTGCGTCGATGCGAATGCAGCTTGCCATGGGACGATATGGTCTTCGCGCGAACCGTAGATAAATACCGGTGCATCGATTTTTCCTAAATCAACCTTATTACCCGCCACCGTCAAAACACCAGGTTGCTTCAGTTTATTTTCAAGATACGTGTTTCTCAAATACCAGCAAAACATCGGTCCAGGTAAGTTGGTGCTATCGGCATTCCAATACAGAAGGTCAAACGGCGGTGGCGCTTCGCCTTTTAAATAATTGGATTGAACGTAATTCCAGACCAAATCATTCGCACGCAAGCTTGAGAAGGTACTCGCCAGATCTCGACCTGGCAACAAGCCACCGCTACCAATGGTCTGTTCGCGCATTGCGACCTGCATCTCGTCAACAAAGACATCCAAGACGCCTGTATTTGAAAAATCGAGTAATGCCGTCAGGAGTGTCAGACTACTCACTGGGTTTTCACCACGGTCAGCTAATACAGCAAGTGCGGTAGAGATAATGGTGCCGCCAACACAGAAACCAAAGGCATTTACTTTGTCTTGCTTACTGATCGCACAAGCAACTTCAAGCGCTTTGATTGCACCTTGTTCGACATAATCGTCCCAAGTCACATCGCCCATACTAGCGTCTGGATTTGCCCATGACACCAGAAACACCGTATGTCCTTGCTCAACGGCAAAACGCACAACTGAATTTTCAGGCTGCAGATCAAGAATATAGAATTTGTTGATGCAAGGTGGCACCATCAACAACGGTCTTTGGTGCACTGTTTTGGTCAGCGGTGTGTATTGAATTAACTGAAATAGGCGATTTTCGAAAACCACAACACCTTCCGTTGTCGCCACATTTTTGCCAACTTCAAAAGCGGACTCATCCGTCTGACTGATACGCCCTTTTTGCATATCAGCAAGCATCTGGGTAATGCCTTTAGCCAGACTTTCACCCTTAGTTTCGATGAGTTTCGATTGCGCCTCGGGATTGGTCACCAAAAAATTGGCTGGCGACATGGCATCGATCATTTGCTGCACTGCAAAACCAATTTTTTGTTTTATTTTCGCAGGGGCTTCAACAGACTCCGCCAATGCCATTAAAAATCGTGCGTTTAACAAATAACTCGCAGCACTATACGCATGCATTGCATGGTTATGCCAATCTGTTGAAGAAAAGCGCCGGTCATTTAATTCGGGTAATTTTGACACTGCGAAATTTTGCCAAAGCTGGCCAAATTCTCGCATATAGTCGGCTTGCATCTTCGCAAGTACTGGTGGGCTTATCTTTGCACCAGCCTCTTTAAGCATATCGAGGACAGGCAAATCTGCCACGGATGCGGCAGGCTTCATCCATTCCTGCCAAGGGGTTTGATTCACTAGCTGTGACATCCATTCGGAGTACATAGCTTGAGGATCGAAAGTCTTCATGCGTGCCTCCTGATTTTCGCGTATCGTTGCGGATTAATTTTTAGTTTCTATGTTTTCAGTTGATTGAAATTGAACTCAATGACTGCTAACTATCACTACCAAAGTCTCCTATGTACATTGTCGCTATTGCCTGGGTTTACGTCGTTTTATTAATGGCCATCACTGAGCCATCGGTCATAGCCGGAATTATGACGTTCGTCTTCTACTGCCTTTTTCCTTTGACGATACTTTTATACCTGATGCGTACACCACAACGCAAGCGTGAACGTGCGGAAAATTCAGCTGCACTGCAACAAACTCAAAATAGCAGCAATTCCGAGGAGCAACAATCAAAGGATTAATAGCTTATTTAGCCGGATCGATCCAGATCAAACTCGCCATTCGTCCAGTAACACCATCACGACGATACGAATAGAATTTGTCCGCTTCCGAGACTGTACAAAAATCCCCCCCATAAACACGCGAAACACCAACTCTGTCCAATGCCAGTCGTGCTAATTGGTAGATATCTGCAAGATATTTCTGCCCCTTAGAATCCGAATTTTCAGATGCTATTTTAACAAAAAATTTTGCTGCTATTTCACTTTGTCGGGTGAATACGTCATATACATCTTGACCTACCTCAAACTTATTCGCACCGATTGCCGGCCCCATCCAAGCGACGATTTCTCCGGCCCCTTTTTGTCGCATTTCTTTCACAGTATTTTCTAATATGCCACCCGCCAAGCCACGCCAACCAGCATGTGCAGCTGCAACTATTGTCCCCAGTTCATCCGTAAACAGAACTGGCAAACAGTCTGCCGTCAGGACAGCACAAACCAATCCAGGGGTAACAGAAACCACCGCATCCGCATTCGTACCTCTTTGGAGCGTTTCAGCTTCAGTGACAATATTGCCATGGACTTGTGATAAGAATATGACATCAGATGGCAAAGTTGCATTTAACAGACGTCGGTTGGTTTGCACTAATTCCAGATCATCAGAGACGTGGTCGCCAAGATTGAGTCCTTTTTGACCCTGTGCGTTCCCATATACCCCTGCGCTCACGCCACCAGAACGCAAGGTTGAGAACGCACGGACATGTTTCGGCAGCTCGGTCCAATTGGGCGTCAACACCTTGAAAGCGAAGTCCTGTCCAGCGCCGATCATGGCAATGAAATTCCTGCCGCTTTAATCAAGGCCTGAAAATCCTCAGCGACCGGAACTTCCCATTCGACGTGCTCACCAGTTTCAGGGTGAATTAAGCCCAATTTGCGTGCTTGCAAGGCTTGGCGTGGAAAAAAGCGAGCCAGATGTTGCTTTCCGTATAAAGGATCACCGACCAAAGGGAAACCCAGAGAGAGCATATGGACACGAATTTGGTGAGTACGACCGGTTTCCAGTTGACATGCAACCAGGCTGTTTGGAAATTTTTCCAGCATCCCCGTCGCAACACGTTGAAAATGTGTAACCGCTGGTTTAGCCAAAACGCTTCTCGAAACCGCCATTTTGATTCGATCTCGTGGATGTCTCGCCATAGGTGCATCAATTGTTCCAGAAACATTCGGCGTACCCCAGACCAATGCGTAATATTCACGTTTCACGCTACGATCCTGTAGCTGGCGCACCAAATCAGTATGAGCAATGAGTGTTTTCGCAACGACCATCAAACCAGACGTATCTTTATCAAGTCGATGCACGATCCCTGCCCTCGGGACACCTAATAATCCAGGCCAGCGAAACAACAAGGCATTCAGCAATGTACCCGACCAGTTGCCCGCAGCAGGATGCACGACCATACCCGCCGCTTTATTGATCACAATTAAGGAGTCATCTTCATAAACGACGTCCAGCGGAATATCCTCAGGCTCGTACGCACCTTCGTCTGGAGCGGCTTGCGGGACAATCACTATCGTCTCGTCGCCAAGGACTGTCATTTTGCCTCGTCCACGCACACCATCGACGGTCACAAATCCGTCTTCTATCCATTGTTGGATACGACTTCTTGAATATTGGGGAACAAGTTTCGAGATTGTCTTGTCCAAGCGTTCGCCACAGACAGAAGAATTCAACTTTAACTCGATATTTTCAACATCAGAAACAAATTCTTCATCTGCTTCAAAAACTTCATTCACTACTTCTGTCTCTGTGTCAAGGTCAGAATCTGACAAAATCACTGTTGTAGTTGGTTTCACATTTTTTGTCATCGGCTATAATCCGTAAATTGTTTTCATGCTTACGCACAAATTTATGCACATTAAATCTTTGAAATTGCTGGTCTTGGCTTTAACCGCGTCGCTTACTTTAAGCGGATGCGGATTTTTTGGTGACAAATCTGATGAGACCAAGACCTGGTCAGCATCAAAATTATACGCTGAAGCAAAAGACGAGTTATCTAACGGCGGATATGAAAAAGCAATTCATTACTATGAAAAATTAGAATCGCGCTTTCCATTTGGTACTTATGCACAACAAGCGCAAATGGATACTGCTTATGCCTACTATAAACAAGGTGATCAGGCACAAGCTCTGGCAGCAGTTGAGCGATTTATAAAACTGCACCCAAATCACCCCAACGTAGACTACATGTACTACTTGCGTGGATTAATTAATTTTAATGATCAGCTTGGCATCCTTAATTTTATTGCCCGCCAAGACATTACTGAGCGGGATCCGAAGGCTTCTCGAGATTCCTTTGATGCGTTTAAACAGCTCGCCACACAGTTTCCAGATAGCAAATACACGCCCGACGCCATTTCTCGCATGAAATACCTGGTTAATGCGCTTGCTCAGTACGACGTGCATGTTGCTCGCTATTATATGCGCCGCGGTGCGTATCTGGCAGCAGCAAATCGTGCGCAGTCGTCAATTAAAGAATATCCTGATGCACCGGCCAATGAAGAAGCCTTATTTATTTTGGTGAAAGCATACAATGCGATGGGCATGAATGATTTACGCGACGATGCAAACCGGGTGTTTGTAAAAAATTTCCCGCAAAGCAGCTTTATTACTGGCATCGATAAAAATAAATCCTCTTGGTGGAAATTTTGGTAATTTTTATCAAAATAGAAATTTTAGTTTCATGAGTGAGAACAAATTAAATTAATGATTGAATCAATGATTTATATGAACTTCTACTCACTTATTAACTCAGCGAACAAAAAACCGATCCGATGATCGGTTTTTTTATTTTCGTCTGTATTTCCGACCGGCAGTAATCACTTAAATCAACCAGGCTTCAATATCCAAAGGCATTAAAAGAATTTCAATCCACATCGATACGGCGCCGAAAAACCCATGTCGCTTCAGCAGACTCTTCTTCGCAATAGACATACTGATCTACATTGAAGTTTTTTACATCCTCAATATCCACGATATTACGCTCGGCACAATATCGCGCCATCAAACCTCGGGCCCTTTTTGCATAAAAAGAGATGATTTTGAATTTACCATTCTTCCAATCCTGGAAAACAGGCGTGATAATTGTGCCATTAAACAACACTGGCTTCACCACTTTGAAATATTCTTCTGACGCCAGATTCAGTAAAGTCGAAGACTTATTTTGAAGAAGTAACTGGTTTAATGACGCCGTAACCCGCCCACCCCAGAAAGCATATAAATTTTTTCCGTATTGATTAGGCAATGAAGTTCCCATTTCCAGCCGATACGGTTGCAACAAATCGAGAGGTCGTAAAACGCCATACAGACCAGATAAAATTCTTAAATTTGATTGCAAATAATCCAATTGTTTTGCATTCAGACTTTTTACTTGCAAACCCTCATAAACGTCGCCATTAAAAGCAAAAATTGCTTGCTTCAGAGGGCCACCCTTTGGCTTTTTCTTCCACGCTTTGAACCGATTCACATTCAATCGCGCTAAATCCGGAGAGATATTCATGAGCAAACTCAACTGCTCAGCGGATAACTGTTTTGCTATCTTGATCAACTGCTCAGCTTCGTTAAGGAAATCTGCCTGGGTAAAAATAGTTGAACTAACTGGACTTTCATAATCCAGACTTTTGGCTGGAGATAATACAATAAGCATAATTAAAGACATTTTTTAACACAATGAACTCCATCATACCCAAGCGCATCGTAATTGACACCAATGTTTGCCTCGATTTATTTGTTTTCCATGACCCACGCTGGACGGCAATTCTCGATGCACTTCTAAATGGCAGGCTAAAAGCCTATACCAGACCCGAATGTCGCGACGAATGGCTGGCAGTCCTTAAATACCCTCACTTACCGGTGAACGCTGAAAATATAGAAGAAATCAAAACACGGTACGATCAGCTGATTGAATCCGTCACGCCGGAGGCTCTCGCGCACCTTCGACTTCCTGTTTGCAGCGATAAAGACGATCAAAAATTCCTGGAGATAGCGCGGGATACCGACGCACAGTTTTTAATCACAAAAGATAAAGCGCTACTAAAACTCGCCAAAAGAATCCGCAAACTTGGCTTATTCTCCGTCCTCACGCCAGAGAATTTTCTCGCTAGCGACGAAGAAGTTTCTATGAAAACTGTATTTAATCTAACAAAAGAATGACAATATTTAAAACCATAGGTTACTCTTTGGCAAACTCCTGCTAGTATAGAGCGAGATCAAAATTGCGCATTCTTCGAAAGAGAATGGCCTAGGTTGATAAGAATAAGATTTCAAAAATTCAGTTACTAAAAAAGATTAATGAGAATTTATTTCTCATTTTTTGCCAAGAAGTAACGACAGACCATGATATTTGTGGAAAAATTGCACAAAAGTCACAGCGATTATGGAGAATGAAGAACTATGACCGATTCAGCAGATGATCTGGATGCATTGTTTGAAGAAATGGCAAATCAACGCCAGGAAACAAATCCAGCCCCCGCCCCGATTGAAGAGCCTGCTCCTGAAGCAGTCATCGATACTTCAGCAACTGTTGGCGAACAAGTTGCAAAACTGAACCCCCATAACACTGACGAAGATGCCAATAAGCCTATGTTTGATCGGCTCGGCAATGTCGTCCGCATGTTGCATGACTCGATGCGCCAGCTTGGATATGACCGCTCACTGTCAGATGTTGCGATTCAAGTAGCCGATGCCAAAGATCGTCTTGAATATGTAGCTACACTTACCGAACAGGCCGCAAACAAAGTTTTGAACGCGACCGATTTAGGTATGCCAGAACAAGACGAGTTAGCTAAAAAAGCCAAGAAAATGGACGCCCGCTGGGATGATTTATTTGCAGGCAAACTCAGTATTGACGAATTTAAAGAACTGGCTAGTGATTCCAAAACGTTTGCTAATGCAGTACTAACCGCCACCGACGCCGAAAAAGCGCGCCTGCTTGACATCATGATGGCGCAGGATTTCCAGGATTTGACTGGTCAGTTAATCAAAAAAGTAGTTGCCATCAACAAAACTGTTGAACGCGAATTAGCGCAAATTCTGCTTGATAATGCACCTTCAGACTTAAAAGAAAAGGCAGTTGAATTGATGGAGGGTCCATCCGTCCCGAATGCCGCACTGGAACAGGATGACGTAGATAATCTTCTTGATAGCTTGGGTTTCTAATGGATGACATGCTCAAAGAATTTGTCGTCGAAGCGCTCGATCTGGCGACAAATGTAGAAGAACATCTGCTTTCACTTGAGCGCAACCCCGGCGACATGAACACACTTAATGCCGTGTTCAGGTCATTTCATACTATTAAAGGCGGTGCGGGTTTTATGAACCTGACCGCAATGGTTTCTGCCTGCCATCTGACTGAAAATTTGTTTGATGCGCTGAGGACTGGACAAGTTGCAGTTACACCTGAAGCCATCGAAGCAGCATTAGAAGCCAGTGGGTTTGTTGCCGATCAGTTAACAGCGCTAAACAATGGTGTTGCGCCGGAACAGCTTTCGACCATGCCGAAGTCACTCGAAGCAATGTTGACGGACGCAATTGAAAGCAAAGGCGTTAGCAAAAAGGCCGCAGCTCCATCTGCTGCCACGCAGAAAGCAGCCGCCCCCATCGTTAGTCCTGTCGCAACCACGAGTGCACCGTCAACACAAGCACAAGATGGCAATATAGACTGGGAAGCGTATTATCGCGCGGTCACGCCTGCGGGCACTTTGCCTGAAACGGTCACGGAGACCTACGAAGCGCCGCAGCCAGCGAACATCAGAGAAGAAAATGAAGCAGTTAAGACTTCCCTCTCTAGCGCCGATATCAAACAAAACGCTCCCGCTAAAGAAGAAAGCATCCGAATTGATGCCGTAAAACTTAACGTGCTTTTAGAAGTTGCTGGCGAATCGGTCCAGGCTGCCAATCAAGCCGCGGTTTTGCTAGAAAAATTGGGGCAATACAAGTTTGATGGCCAGGCGGCCCCACTGATGGCCGCACTGACAGAAACATTGACACGTGCTTCAAGATACTCGACTGAGTTACAACGGGCGACCTTAGCAACCCGGATGCAGCCTGTTGGGCGCTTATTCCAAAAGTTTCCGCGATTAGTTCGCGAATTAGCACGCGACTTAGGTAAAGATGTTGATTTAAACATTTCGGGTGCCGAAACTGAAGTGGATCGTGTGGTTGTTGACAGCTTATATGACCCATTGGTGCATATGCTGCGCAATGCGCTTGATCACGGGATTGAAACATCTGAGGACCGTCTGGTAACCAATAAATCTCCGCGTGCAACGATATCGTTGAAGGCATGGCAAGAAGCCAGCAGCGTCATGATCGAAGTTTCTGACGATGGCAAAGGGATGGATGCACAGCGTCTGAGAGATAAAGCGATTTCCAAAGGACTCATCAATTCACACGATGCACGTACCGACGACGAAGCATTTCAGTTGGTATTTTTACCAGGCTTTTCAACAAAAGAAGTGGCGTCGAGCGTCTCGGGGCGCGGCGTTGGCATGGACGTTGTAAAAACGGCGGTAGAACGCCATCGTGGCGCCATTCGAATTGCTTCCGAACTTGGCAAGGGAACTACCTTCCTGATCCGCTTGCCTATTGAACTTTCGATTGTCCCTACAATGGTAGTGCGCACCGATGGCGCGTCACTGGCGTTACCAATGGCAACCGTCCAGCGAGTCGTCGAATTACCTGAAACATTTGAAAGTGTCGGCGGCCAACCTGTACTGCGTGATTTAGGTCGACCTTTGCCCGTGAAATCTCTTGGCAAAACTTTAGGCTACTCGCCTTCGTCTGAACGCGTTGGTATCGTTATTGCAGCACCAAATCCATATATTTTGTCTGTAGACTCTGTTGATGGTACCGCCGACCTGGTCATTAAGCCCCTGACTTGCATCAGCACCCCCGGCATCACCGGTACAGCGCGATCAGCAGAAGGTGAATTGGTATTGGTGATCAGCTTGTCATTCCTCATTGATGGCTGCAAGGTCCGCGAAATGATGACAACCTAAGCCAAAATATAAAAGCAATCCTAAATAAGGGTTTATTTTAAGGGTTTATTTTAAGGGTTTATTTTAAGGGTTTATTTTAAGGGTTTATTTTAAGGGTTTATTTCTCAGGAAATAAACCCTTATTTTTTGCAGCAGTCGTGCAGGCACAGATTTACAATCAAATAAAATTTAAAAAAATAATAATATCCTCCAGAGTCCCTTCTTGTGGCGCAAAAAAACATGAAGCTTCATACTCTGGCAGAATGAACGTCATTCTTAATAAGCCATTATTTCCATGTCAGCTCCCAGCGATTCACTATCAAACCAGATCTCACATATCGACCGCTTCTTAACGACGAGCCGATTTGCAAATCTTCCGCCAACTTTTTTTACTCATCTGCGTCCAACTCCTCTGACCAACCCTTATCTGGTTGCGGTGAGCCAATCCCAAGCCCAAGCGCTAACTATCCCACCAAGCCAATATGATCAGCGCGATGTGGTCGAATTCTTTACTGGCAATCGGTTACCCAATGAGACCGCGCCATTAGCCAGCGTTTATTCTGGTCATCAATTTGGCGTATGGGCTGGACAGCTCGGTGATGGCCGTGCCATCTTATTAGGTGACACGCTCACCAAGGATCAACAGCATCTGGAGGTCCAACTTAAAGGAGCGGGGCCAACACCCTACTCCAGGTCTGGTGACGGCCGCGCCGTTCTCAGGTCATCAATCCGCGAATTTTTGTGTTCAGAAGCTATGCATGCGCTCGGAATTCCTTCCTCAAGAGCCCTCTGTATCACAGGATCAGATCAATACGTGTTCCGTGAGGAACCAGAAACCACCGCAGTGGTAACGCGTCTGGCTCCGAGTTTTATTCGCTTTGGGTCGTTTGAACACTGGTATTACAACCGGCGCCATGATGAATTGAGAGTACTAGCTGATTTTGTGATCGATCACTACTATCCAGAATGCAGGGAGCACCCAAATCCTTACCGGAGCTTTCTGACAACTGTCACCCACAAGACCGCAGAATTAATGGCATTATGGCAATCAGTTGGGTTCATGCATGGCGTAATGAACACAGACAATATGTCGATACTTGGCCTAACTCTGGACTATGGACCATTTGGATTCATGGAAGCATTCGACGAGGGTCATATTTGCAACCACACGGATCAGCAAGGTCGTTATTCCTACAAAATGCAGCCAAGTATAGGTAACTGGAACATGCACGCGCTGGGACAGGCATTACTTCCCCTGATCGGCTCCGTCGAGGACACGCAAGCAGCGCTGTCGGTCTACGCTGGTAGTTTCACGGACAAATGGTCAACCCTGATGCGGGCAAAACTTGGATTCACCACTCGTCAAGAAACAGATAAGCAGCTATCGGACGATTTTTTTACCTTGTTACAAGAAAATCATGCCGACTTTACGTTAAGCTTCCGCAAACTCAGCGCTCTGGATAACGCGATCAGCGCAAAAGATGCGGACTTACTAGATCTTTTTATTGACAGAGAAGGCCTAAAAGCCTGGCTAGAACGCTACAGAACACGGCTGCAGCTTGAATCTAGCGACGAAGTTCAACGCCAGACATCAATGCTTGCGACAAATCCAAAGTATATTTTGCGGAACTATTTAGCTCAAAATGCGATCGAAAAGGCAAAAAATAAGGATTTTTCTGAAATAACTAAATTATTATCACTTTTAGAAAGACCTTTTGACGAACAACCAGAAAACGAGGTCTATGCAGCACTTCCACCGGATTGGGCTAAAGGTCTTGAGGTGAGTTGCTCCTCATAAGACATTGAAAGAGCATGCAGAAATTCATCAAATGACTTGCCCTGCAATATTGTGTACCATCTGCGACGCTCGACAATGCAAACCAATGTGCCACTTAGCACACGAAACAAGAGAACCAGGCCACGACAGTACTCAGAATGCCTGGTATTTAACACTATGACTATGTCTGCATTTAATGAAATTCCTTTTTGATCTATTTCCCGTTATTTTGTTTTTCGTCACCTTTAAATGGGGCGAGAGCCACGTGCCGGCAGCACAATCACTGGTTGAAAATTATCTTTCACGTTTTGTCGCTGGTGGCATCAGCGACCCCGAAATTGCACCCATTCTGCTCGCAACGGCCGTAACATTAGTCGCATCTATCGCACAAATCAGCTCGATGTTAGTGCGGAGAATAAAAGTCGATCCAATGCTTTGGATTTCATTCATCATCATTATGGTCTTTGGTGGCGCCACAATTTACTTTCATAGCGCTACCTTTATCAAGTGGAAGCCTACCGTTTTATATTGGTGCTACTGTGGCGCATTTTTGCTTGCGCAATTTGTTTTCAGAAAAAATCTGATCCGTACGGTCATGGAAGCGCAAGTCAAATTACCAGAACAAGTGTGGTCATACTTAAGTTTGGCATGGGCAGCCTACTTCTTCGTAATGGGTTTGCTTAATATTTGGGTGGCGTTCAATTTTTCCACGGATACATGGGCAAATTTCAAATTGATTTCCATGGTAGCAATCACCCCGGCATTCATTGTTGTACAAAGCTTATTTTTATCAAAATATATGGAGGAAACAGAGTAATGTCACGTTTTGATCAACTGCAATCCCGCCTGACCTCCGCTCTCAAACCCGTTGTTTGCGAGCTTGAGGACGACTCTGCAGCACACGCCGGGCATGCAGGCGCTGCTTCAGGTGGCAGTCATTACAATTTGAAAATAATTTCTCATCATTTTGAAGGGCTAAATCGCATTTCTCGCCATCGTCTGGTGTATGATGCCATTGGCGATATGATGCATACGGAGGTTCACGCGCTAGCTATAGTAGCGATGGCACCGTCAGAGATACCGACCTAAGCAGTTTATTTATAATCCGTTTTTTTTATTTTGTTATTTAGGAACAGACAATGACTTTTAAACCTGCTCTTTTGCTGGTAGCACTTCTTGCAACTGCTTTGCCAGTAATGGCTCAAAATCTCGCTGTCGTGAATGGCAAAGCCATTCCATCCTCGCGCGTTGATGCTTTAGTAAAACAATTGACGTCCCAAGGCCAGCAAGACACTCCTGATTTACGCGCAAAAGTAAAACAAGAACTCATCAATCGCGAAGTATTGATGCAAGAAGCTGAAAAATCAGGCCTGGCGTCAAATCCAGACGTTAAAAATCAATTAGAAATCGCCCGTCAATCCCTGTTGATTCGCGCCTTGATGATTGAGTATATTAAAAAGAATCCGGTCACTGACGCCGATATCCAAGCTGAATACGACAAAGCAAAAGCGCAAGCTGGCGACAAGGAATACCACGCTTATCATATCCTCGTCGACAAAGAAGATGATGCAAAAGCGATCATTTCAAAATTGAAAGCTGGCGCTAAATTCGAAGAATTAGCTAAACAATCTAAAGATACGGGTTCTGCCTCCAAAGGTGGCGATCTGGATTGGGCATCGCCAGCAACGTTCGTACCAGAGTTCTCTAGTGCGATGGTTGCATTGCAAAAAGGTCAATTTACAGAAATACCTGTAAAATCCCAATTTGGCTTCCACGTCATCAAACTGGAAGACGTTCGCAGCTTAAAATTCCCAAGCCTGGAAGAAGTAAAACCTCAAATTATCGATGGTTTGCAACAGCAAAAAATTCAAGCTTACCAACAAGCATTACTTAAAAAAGCAACAATTAAGTAAAAGCAATCTAAGCTAGAAATACAAAAGGCGCCGTTTTATACGGCGCCTTTTTTTGTCCCTAATTCGCAGAATCTGCATGATCGCAGCGATGACTAATCGCTTGTTGGTGTTGGTGTTGGTGTTGGTGTTGGTGCCAATAATTGGTTACGGTCGTCAATTACCTCAGAACAAGGGTGCACAAATAAGTACCTTACAAATGCCCACCTGTTCAAACATAGAGTGAGTACGCAAATCTAATTTTGTGCATATAAATCCCTTCTAGCAAACCAACTTAGTGGGAGTATATTAAAAATAGCTTAATATATCATTGCAAATACAATGATTATTTTTAATACTCCCACCCAGTATATCATTTGATTACCATCCTGATTTTACAAGCCCAATTGCGGCCAAAGCTCGTCTACTCGCCCCTTTATGTCCGCGCTCATTACGATCGTGCTACCCCACTCCCGATCGGTCTCGCCTAGCCATTTATTGGTCGCATCAATGCCCATTTTGCTACCTAAGCCACTCACAGGCGACGCAAAATCCAAGTAATCAATCGGCGTATTATCGACCAAGGTCGTATCTCTACTAGGGTCTACACGTGTCGTTATCGCCCAGATGACTTCTTTCCAATCTCGAATATTGACATCCTCGTCGACAACAATAATAAACTTGGTATACATAAATTGGCGCAAAAAGCTCCAAACACCAAACATCACGCGTTTGGCGTGACCAGCATATGATTTTTTCATTTGAACTACAGCCATTCGATAGCTACAACCTTCTGGAGGCAAATAAAAATCAGTAATTTCACTAAACTGTTTTTGAAGCAAAGGAATAAATACTTCATTCAATGCCACACCCAAGACAGCTGGTTCATCTGGGGGTTTTCCGGTGTAGGTTGAATGATAAATTGGGTCGCGACGCATGGTGATGCGATCAATCGTAAAAACCGGAAACCAATCCTGTTCATTGTAATATCCAGTGTGGTCACCGTAGGGGCCTTCTAACGCGTGCTCATATCCCGAGGCGTGTGAATCATCAGGATAAATATGACCTTCAAGTACGATCTCTGCAGACGCTGGAACTCTTAATTCACTACCTATCGCCTTTACCAATTCCGTCCGACTACCACGTAATAAGCCTGCAAACTGGTATTCAGACAAACTGTCGGGAACAGGTGTCACCGCCCCAAGAATTGTTGCCGGATCAGCCCCCAAAGCAACGGCTATTGGATACGGCTTTCCTTTATTGACAATGCTGTGCTCACGAAAATCTAATGCACCTCCACGGTGTGCCAACCAACGCATAATGACCTTGTTTGGGCCCAAAACCTGCTGGCGATAAATACCTAAATTTTGCCGTTTTTTATTGGGTCCCTTGGTAATGACCAATCCCCACGTAATCAAGGGCGCAACGTCGCCTGGCCAGCAATGTTGTATCGGCAAACGAGACAAATCGACGTCATTTCCCTCCCATACGATTTCTTGACACTTCGCCCCACGCAATTCCTTCGGAGCCATATCCCATACGGCTTTCACCAGACTCCCCATGCCTAAAATGTCTTTAAAGCCCTTGGGTGGTTCTGGTTCTTTTAAGGCGGAAAGCAGATGTCCAATCTGCCGCAATTCGCTGACATTATCAGCCCCCATCCCCAAGGCAACGCGACGCGGGGTTCCGAACAAATTTGCCAATACCGGAATCGTATGTCCCGTTGGATGATTGAATAAAAGTGCGGGACCTTCTGCACGCAACGTACGATCACAAATCTCCGTCATCTCCAAATGCGGAGAAATTTGGATGTCGACTTGTTTTAATTCATTCATTTCTTGCAATTGAGAAATAAAATCTCTCAAATCGGAATATTTAATCATTTTTCGCTTATTTGGATGTCTGAACTAGTTAGTCAAGTTTAATTGCCTAAGTGATTGATTTTATTGGTTTTTGCTGCAACGCAGCGAAATTCATTATATTTAAAAGTAATTGAAATTCATTTTGATAGTATTGACTTGATATAAAACCACCCCTACAATTCGCCCAACTTGATGAAGAGATGAACAGTTCTGCCGCTGTAATGCGAAGACGGTCTCACCAAAAACGGTAACATCATTCACGGGGGTCGGGTCCCACATGACATTGTAAGGATTGTTTTCAAAAGGCGTCTGCCTTAACCCGAAAAAAAGTTATTTATCGCTGGATGCTCCAGTACCAAGTGTGACGAACTTAAACAGATAAATAACTCCGGCGCCTTTGGATCGCATTATGCGACGAAGGCGATGTTTCTGATTCGTGAAGTAGTTTTATGCACCTTGCTCGATATTGAGCTTTTGCAACGCGATGATTCAGGAGGTTACATGATTCAACGTTTTATTTTAGCTGTACAACAAAGCGCTCTTTCAGCCGCACAAAAACGCACGGCGCCAAATTCGATGGCGCAAGCAAACACAATTGGCCTCATTACCATTGCTCGCCACTTGGTTACGATTTCAGGCATTACCGCCATCGTCCTATTAGCTACGATGTTCATCAAACCTGAACTGGCTGATAAATTTAAAAACTTATCGCCATTTGCAGAACCAGAACAACAAGCGGAAGTAGAAGTACCGCCACCTAGTCTGGCAATGTTAATGCAAGCACCGGGACAAACCGACGCATCAAGTGCAGTTCATAACGCCAGGTACAATGAAGAAGATGCTAAATTATTAGGCAATCAACGTCAGCAGCAATGGGTGACAAATTGGTTATCGAAACGCTATCGTGTAGCAACGGACGCGACAAATATGCTTGTATCTGCTGCATATTTAACTGCCAAAGACATTAAATTAGATCCGTTGTTGATTTTGTCGGTGATGGCAATTGAATCAGGACTTAATCCCTTCGCGGAAAGCCCTGTAGGCGCCCAAGGATTAATGCAAGTCATGTCCAAGGTTCATCAGGAAAAGTTTGAGGACATGGGTGGCGTGAAGGCCGCTTTAAATCCTGTTGCAAATATCAAAGTTGGCGCGTTGATTTTAAAAGACTACGTGTCCCGTGCAGGTTCAATTGAAGCTGGCTTAAAATTATATGTTGGTGCAGGTGCATTCGATAATGACTCTGGCTATGGCTCCAGAGTAATGACCGAATACAAGCGATTAAAGGATGTCTCGGCAGGCAAAAATGTCCCTACCGTATTCGCAAATCCAGTACAACCGGCGCCGGTAGCGCGTCAAGCGGCGCCAGCACCGGTCATCAAAAATGATACCAATGAAGCTAAGCTCAAATCTGACGCTAAAGATCAGGTAGCGGCACTTTAATTAACGCGACTCCAAAGAACTGTCAGAAGGAGCTGTCATTACGTAAAGTAGTGACAGCTCTTTTTACTTTACGGACGTGCCGGTAAGAAAGTTTTTAACCGCGCCACCGCTTCTTGTAAGTTCTCCATAGAATTAGCGTACGATAAACGTACATAAGACGTCGCAGTGAATGGACCAAAATCCTGACCAGGAACGATAACGACCCCTGCCTCGCGCAATACTTGTTTAGCGAACGCATCGGCATCATCTGTAAAGCTCGAACAATCAGCGTAGACATAAAAAGCGCCATCTGGCATCACGGGAATACCAAAACCTAATTCTCTCAATGCAGGCACAATAAAATCGCGGCGACGCTTAAATTCAAGCTTTCTAGCCTCATAAATTGTTAACGCTTCGTTTGAAAAGCATGCCAATGCCGCGTGTTGAGCAACGGATGAAGCGCATATAAATAAATTCTGCGCCAGTTTTTCCAGCGAAGGGACCAGACGTTCAGGCACGACTATCCAGCCCAAGCGCCACCCCGTCATATTGAAATACTTACTAAAGCTATTAATAATAACCACATCATCGTCCAGTGACAGTGCAGAAAATGGTGTCGCATCATAGGACAAGCCCTGATATATCTCATCAACGATAGTAAATCCGCCACGCGCTTTCACATTAGCGATAATCTTCGCTAATTCGCCAGCCTCTATCGAGGTTCCAGTTGGATTTGATGGCGAAGCAAGCAGTACGCCTGACGTCTTGTGTGTCCAATGTTCGTTGACCATTTGATCGGTAAGCTGAAACCGATGTTCTGGGCCACTTGCCACCAAACTCGCCCTACCTTCGAACGCCGCGACAAAATGCCGATTACACGGATAACACGGATCCGGCATTAATACTTCTTTTCCCGGTTCAACCAATGCGGCACAAGCCAGCAAAAGTGCCGCCGATGCTCCCGCAGTCACCACAATCCGAGATGCGGGCACATACACACCAAATTTTTCGGCGTAATGCGCAGAAATCGCCTCACGGAGTGCTGGCAAACCTAATGCCGACGTATATTGCAATCGACCATCCGCCATTGCCTTCGCTGCAGCATCAATCACTATTTGCGGCGCAGTAAAATCTGGCTCGCCGATTCCCATGTGTATTAAATGCCGCCCTTCATGCTCTAATTCGGCGGCCATTTTCATTAATTCCATAACATGAAATGGCGCGATATTTTCTAAGCGTGAAGCAAGTTTGTTTTCCATCATGAATACCCGAGAGCAAGACCAAATAAAAATTTTGACATAAAAAAACCGTCTGATTTCTTATACAGAAAAAAGACGGCATGATTGCGTTGAGTAGCAGCGATTATTTTGCAGCAACCTCGTTGGGGCGCAATTTCACCGCTAATTTGTCCAATACGCCATTCACATATTTATGACCATCGATACCACCAAATGATTTAGTCAGTTCAACTGCTTCATTAATCACCACACGATAAGGAATTTCGATATGATTTTTCAACTCGAAAGTGCCAATCAACAATGCTGCGTGTTCGATTGGGGACAATTCTTTGATCCCACGATCAATTAAAAGAGCGAACTCTTCGCGCAATGCGATCGAATGATTAATCGCACCATGCAATAAGGCATCGAAATGTTCGCGATCAGCCTTGTCAAAACCATGCGCTTGACGGATATGCGCATCAATCACGCCGGAATCTTCATTGTTGAGTAGCCATTGATAAAGGCCTTGCAACGCAAACTCACGTGCGCGGTGGCGTGGTGAACGGCTTTTACTCGGATTGGCGTGTTGTGTTTTATTATTCATATTCTTCTCTTACTAAATATTGCTAGCTGAACAATCTTGCACAGCCTTCTTATATATATACTCAATTGTGATAGCGCGGAGGCGTTCACTCTTATTCCAGATAACGCGATACGCACTTACTGCCCGGAATCAACGAACATCATGATTCCAACAGAGAATCACGCATCGTAATCGATATCATCCGTTGCTTCAGCCAACTCTTCCAATGCAAGTGTCAAATTGGCCATTTCAACCGCAACACG
This sequence comes from Undibacterium sp. SXout20W, assembly GCF_049340285.1. NCBI lineage: Bacteria > Pseudomonadati > Pseudomonadota > Betaproteobacteria > Burkholderiales > Oxalobacteraceae > Undibacterium > Undibacterium sp. SXout20W. The sequence goes on from NZ_JBMPPH010000005.1 coordinate 60,173, forward strand.
AGCTGCATCCGCACCTTTTTCTTGCATACGGACTTCAGCTTGCTCATCATTTTCTGTCGTCAAAATTGCATTCGCGATTGGAATTCCTGCATCCAAACCAACGCGGGTGATACCAGCGCCAGATTCATTAGAAACCAGTTCAAAGTGATAGGTTTCTCCACGAATCACCGCACCGAGCGCAATTAAAGCATCAAATTGGTTGGTTTCCGCCATTTTTTGCAACGCCAAAGGCACTTCCAATGCGCCAGGAACAGTAACGTGCAAGATGTCTTCATTCAACACCCCTAGACGAGTAAGTTCAGCGAGGCAAGATGATAACAAGCCATTGCCGACTTTTTCGTTGAAGCGGGCTTGCACAATGCCAACGCGTACGCCTGCGCCATCGAGATTTGATTCATAGTGTCCAACTGTCATAACGTTCTTTCCTGCGCCAAAGCGCTTAATCATATTTATTCAAATTGAGGGGGGATTTTCAGCGACATCTCGCAACCGCCTCCAACGTAACCAGCAAATTAACTGTTTTAGTTCGCGCCAGGCTTATCAAGATAGCCCACTACTTCCAAGTTAAAACCGACCATTGACGGCATTTTGCGAGGATTCGCCAGCAATTTCATTTTTCCAACGCCCACGTCTTTTAAAATCTGAGCACCTATGCCGTAATTACGCAAATCCATGCTGGCTGCACGACCTACCGGCTTCGTCTCTGGTGCGTTTAACGCTTTAAACTGATCAAACATCTGTTCGGCAGTTTCTTCGCAATTTAACAACACGATAACACCCGACTCCGCAGCTTGCACTGCTTGCATAGCGGCAGCAATATTCCAAGAGTGCGTTGTCGCTTTGCTTTCTAACAAATCGAGAATCGAGACCGGTTGATGCACACGCACCAACGCTTCCTTTTCGGCGCTGATCGTTCCATGTACTAAGGCTAAGTGCGCCGACCCGCTCGGTTTATCGCGGTACACCACCGCTTTAAAACTACCATGCACCGTATGCATTTCACGTTCGGCGACACGATCAACAATACTCTCGGTTTGGCTGCGGTAGTGAATTAAATCAGCAATTGTGCCAATTTTTAGATTGTGTTCTTTTGCGAACTCAATCAAATCAGGCAGACGCGCCATGGTGCCATCGTCCTTCATGATTTCACAAATCACCGAAGCTGGGGTCAAACCGGCGAGCTCCGCGAGATCGCAACCTGCTTCAGTGTGACCAGCACGCATCAGCACACCACCTTTTTGCGCTTTTAACGGAAATACGTGACCTGGCTGAACAATATCAATAGCGGTTGATTTTTTATCTACGGCTACTTGTACTGTTCGCGCGCGATCCGCTGCGGAGATTCCTGTTGTCACCCCTTCAGCCGCCTCAATTGAGACCGTAAAATTGGTGCCGAACGAGGTTCCGTTTCGTGTGGTCATCATCGCCAAATTAAGCTCGTCGCAACGTTCTTCAGTCAGCGTCAGGCAAATGAGCCCGCGTCCAAATTTTGCCATAAAGTTAATTGCTTCCGGCGTAACGAACTCAGCGGCCATAATCAGGTCGCCTTCGTTTTCTCGGTCTTCTTCGTCAACCAGAATGACCATGCGGCCAGCTCGCAACTCGGCGACGATTTCTAGGGTATTAGACATGCTCATAGGGGATATCCTGAAGGGCTAGATCTGACGCCAGGCGCAAGATCAACCAACTGCATTTGAATGAAGCCGTTATTTTAAAGGATTTCGCCCTACTCTTCCCGTGCTTTCTGAGCATTTAAAGCGTTTTTCCTAGATTTGGATCACACCTCGACCAATTTCTTGCACTTTACCGCCGACTTGTATACTTTCATCATTCATTATATGCAGATAAAGCTGGCTTGGTCTGAGCATTTGCGTACCTTGCGAAACCGTGAACGCCATAGGAATTTTGCGCAAGCTGTGCAACCACCAACCACCTAAATTAGCGCACGCGGATCCAGTTGCAGGATCTTCGCCAACGCCACCGCCACGCCGGGCAAAAAAATAACGGGCGGTCACAGAAATATTATTTTGGTGATCAGTATCATCAGTATCATTATTGTCAAAAGCAAAAACGTAGGCGGTTTGGCGTCCTATACTGCTTTTCGGCCATCTCGCCAACATTGCGCCATTCAGTTGTGCGCGACGAACTGCAGCCTCATTGACCAAAGGAACAAGTATCTGATCAGAACCCGTATTGACCCAAACCGGATCACCAAGTAAATCATGGTCTTGCAAGCCCAGCATGCGGGCGATTTCTTCTCGTGCAACGTCGCAGGGGGTGATTTTTGGCGTTTGTGGCGCGGTGAACGTCCAAATTTCATCGTCGAGTTGCAAAGGCACCAGGCCGGCCTTACATTCTAAATTCAAAATAGAGCCCGACTGACGCAATTCCTTCACTACGTGGGCAGTACCAATACTGGGATGGCCTGCAAACCCCATCTCGGCATCGGGTGTAAAAATTCGCATTTTCGCTGTCGCCTTGTCAGATGGCAATATGAAGCACGTTTCCGATAAATTAAATTGCAAAGCCAGCGCCTGCATTTCCGCATCCGACATCCCTTCCGCATGTTCGAACACGCATAAAGGATTGCCGCCAAATGTAGATTCGGCGAAGACATTGAGAATGCGAAACGGATAAGATCTTTTTGATAGCATTGAAGTTCACTTGTAGTAATTGCATTGATAATTCAAATTGCCAAGCCATTGGCATATTGCTCGATATCATTCTTGCTGTTCGCAAGTTTCACGTAATAATCCTCAGTGATAATCCTCAGTGATAATCCTCACAGAAAATCCTTACTAATAAAACAAATCTTTCAAATCATTTAAAACAGATTTACAAGTCAGATCTTTTCGCGGATATCTACGTGCACAAATTAAATTATCTTTCAAGATACAACATCCGGCTACACAAACTGGTAAGCTAAGGCTAACAAAATTGAACAATACCACTTTAAGGAACGGTAGCCTCATGTCCGATCAGACTCTTACCCCGCGTCATATTTTTACTGCGCTAGCTGTGGTTATCTTGTGGGGAATGAACTTTGTTGTTATTAAAATCGGGCTTAAAGGTATTCCGCCCTTCTTAATGGGCACATTGCGATTCACCGTGGTTGCGTTTCCGGCGATTTTTTTCATTCCCCGTCCTAAGGTGCCATTCAAGTTATTGGCTGCCTATGCGCTAACCATTAGTTTCGGACAATTTGCCTTTCTATTTTCAGCGATGGCGCTCGGTATGCCCGCTGGACTTGCATCGTTGGTTCTGCAGGCACAGGCTTTTTTTACGGTTGGCTTATCAGCCATTGTCTTTGGAGACAAACTCAAATTAAGCAATCTTCTCGGCATGTTGGTCGCCAGCATGGGCCTGATTTTATTAGGCAGCACGAGCATCAGCCAAACCGGAAGCAAGGTGACGTTCATCGGATTTGTCTTAACGATTTGCGCTGCGCTTTCTTGGGCAACTGGCAATGTGATGAATAAGAAAATCGGTCCAACGGCAGTCTTAAGCCTGGTTTCATGGAGTGCATTGGTCCCTATTATCCCTTTTTTCTTATTGTCACTTTATTTTGAAGGTGCTGACACTATTGGACATAGTTTAAGCAATATGAGCCTCCCCTCGGCATTCTCGATCGCTTATCTTGCCTTTGCTGCGACATTAATTGGCTACACCTTATGGGGGAAATTGCTATCAACATTACCAACCCATACCGTTGCACCTTTAACATTATTAGTACCCGTTATCGGCCTGAGTACAGCTTGGCTGATTCTTGGCGAAGCATTGACACCACTACAAATTCTTGGTGCATTGATTGTAATGGGTGGATTATTGATCAATGTTTTTGGACAGAAAATAGTGCACTCAATTCGCGCAAAATTCGCCTGAACAAGAAAAATACGTTAGTAAGATCTTTACATTGATACAGCGCAGACCACGCATTATACGAAATGTCAAAATAAAAAATTATTATTCCAACAATTGCAAAGGAGACTTGCATGACAAGCAGAGGTTTGAGTCACGACACAGGTAGCACAGATCAATCACTCATCGAACAAACAATCGGTCATTTTTTTGATGACATCGTCGAACGTTTCCCAAATCGACCTGCGCTGGTGTCATGTCATGAAAATGTTCGCTGGAGTTATCGGGAGCTGCAGGAAGCATCGAACCGCGTTGCCAGTGGCCTATTGGAGTTAGGTTTGCAAGCTGGCGATCGACTGGGGATCTGGTCGAACAATAATTCGCAATGGTTACTCACGCAGCTGGCCACCGCCAAAATTGGCGTCATTTTGGTCAATATCAATCCTGCGTATCGTGTTTCCGAGCTTGAATATGCACTCAACAAAGTCGGTTGCAAGGCAATCATCAGTATGTGCGAGTTTAAAGGCAGTGACTATCTCGCAATGATTACTGAACTCGCGCCAGAACTAAATCACTGTTCACCAGGACAACTAAAGGCCACCAGATTACCAGCGTTGCAAATAGCGATCCATTTAGGCGAGCATGACGTTCCTGGAATGTTGCGTTTCTCAGAATTGATGGCTCGTGGAAAATCAAAGGATGAGCGCATCGCAAACATCGCAAAAACGCTCAACAACACCGATGCCATTAACATTCAATTCACTAGCGGCACAACGGGCTTCCCAAAAGGGGCGACACTCACACATCGGAATATATTGAATAACGGCTATTTTGTTGGTGAGGCGATGCATCTTACCGAGGATGACCGCTTATGCGTCCCTGTACCTTTGTATCATTGCTTCGGCATGGTGATGGGTAATCTTGCATGTATTACGCATGGCGCATGCGTTGTCTACCCCAACGCATCATTTGATCCATTGACTGTGCTTGAAGCCGTGCAAAATGAGAAATGTACCGGCGTACATGGCGTTCCAACGATGTTCATTGCAGAACTTGATCATCCGCGCTTTCCAGAATTCGACTTATCGAGTTTGCGCACTGGCATTATGGCTGGTTCGCCTTGCCCGATTGAGGTCATGAAGCGTGTGGTGCGAGACATGCACATCAGTGAAATCACGATCGCCTATGGCATGACCGAAACCAGCCCCGTCAGCTGCCAAAGTAACGTCGAAACCTCGTTAGAAAAGCGGGTATCCACTGTGGGTCAAGTGCAACCACATCTACAAGTAAAAATCGTAGATTCGAACTCAGGTGAAACGGTTGCGCGCGGCGAAACAGGTGAATTTTGCACCTTAGGTTATTCGGTGATGAAAGGCTACTGGGGCGATCTGGAAAAAACCGCCGAAGCCATTGACGAACAAGGATGGATGCACACTGGCGATCTGGCAACCATGGATGATGAAGGTTATGTGAATATTGTTGGCCGCATTAAGGACATGGTAATACGCGGCGGCGAAAATGTGTACCCGCGTGAAATCGAAGAATTCTTATACCGCCATCCAAAAATTCAAGATGTCCAGGTCATCGGCGTTCCCGATCAAAAATACGGTGAAGAATTATGCGCACTCATTATTCTTCGTCCCGGCGAGCAAGTCACGGAACAAGAATTACGAGATTTTTGTAAAGGACAGATCGCACATTATAAAATTCCTCGTTATTTGCGCTTTGTGAATGAATTTCCGATGACGATTACCGGTAAGATTCAAAAATTCAAAATGCGGGAAATGATGCGCGAATTATTTGATCTGCAAGAGAATAAAACAGCGTAGCATTGTAACACGCCAGCATGTCAGGGCGACCCAAGCTGGGATTGACTCTCAGCTAACTTGCTTCAGCTAACTTGCTTCAGCTAACTTGCCTCAGCTAACTTGCGGGTCATAGCGCCCGATGTACTTATGGTCAATCAACGCCATCATCCCTGCCCTTCTCCCAGTTGCGGGAGAAGGGTTCAAACGTAGTGCAATATCGATCGTCAGATAGTTCGCGTAGGACAGTAAAAACCCGCAGTGCGATTACTGCTTATTGCTTAGCCATTAGAGTTCGCGAGATTTAGCGAGAGAAATAAGGACACCGAGCACCTTCTTTACTGTTCAATGGAACAAGGAACCAAATTCCCCCAAGGCATTGAGAGTGCACCAGGATGTATCGATGCACAAACGTGCTCACCAATGTGCGTCTTGCCGTACATTTCGGCGGAAACTTTAAAGGTACTCTCGCCTCGATAATCCGCCCGTGGACTGCTCACTTCCAGATAATTGACAACAGAGCGACCGGTGGTGAGATGCTTTCCAACAACGGTGAGGCGGTAGGTCATCGAAGCCCGAGCATCAAATTCCGTATTGATTAAAATCAAGGCACCACCGACATACACAACGAATGGCGGCACTATCGCAAATAGTCCTGTCCATGTTAGCTTTGCTCCTCTTGATAGCCTCAGTACCAATAAAGTCATCAAAAAGCTACCCATGAGAGCCATCAATAAGGGTTTCTGCCAATCTATTGGGAATACCAAAATTCCCGGACGAATGCCGATCAACAAAACACAAAAACTCGCAGCCGAAAACATCAATAATGGCTGTAAATTGAGTTTTTTTAACAAACTCGCTTTATCAAGCTCTATCAACGTAAAGTGTTTCGAATAGGCCAATAAGCCGATACAAATCCAAGGCCCTGATAATAGGTAAGCGACAACGATACTACGCTGGATAGGCGTAAAAAAGATGCCGATGGACATTGCCAGATAAACATATATCGCGATTGTTAACCGTCTGCGCCAGCGCTTAATTCTCGCACTTCGCTCTGATGGCGTTGCGCCCAAACTCGGATCGTTTTCAATTTCTTGCGCTACCACCAATTCGTCAATCTGATCCAAATTAGGAATACTCTGGAGCCAATTAACGAATTGCGCATCTTCCGCGAATTGTCTTGTTACCGTAATTTTCTTTTGCTCTGGACGTAACGGCAATAGATCAATCATCGTCGCATTCTTCACTACCCGACGTCGATAGCCTTGCAGTTCATGCAGCGATAGTTCGCGACTGGTAAATAAATTTGATTGTTTAATTTTATCTTCAAACAAAACCAGCTTGGACGTTAGTACGATTATCGGCAACAATACGCCGATAACTAAAAATAAGAGACCAAACGGAAGTAACTCGACCGCACCATTATTTGCAAGCGATATCAACACCGCACTTCCAAAGCAGGCGACGATGCCAATACTTACCACCAGCAACTGCAGCAAGAGTGGTGCGCGATATAACTTAGGATAAGAGAAAAGATTCATAGGCACTGGGGTTTAAAAAGGTGATTCATTTTGCGTCAGACAGCAATAACGAAATACTGGAATACCGGAATACCGGAATACCGGAATAAATAAAAAGGCGACCGTAGTCGCCATTTTTGTATACCAGGAGCGCAAATCTTTGTCTTCAATCACGGTATAAACCCCAATTATCAGGACTTAGTCTCACTTTGAAAACGGCGCGGGTGACGGCTACGCTACCAATTCTCCTGAACAAATAGGATCAATCAGATAAAGTTCATAGCCCCGTTTTTGCGGCTATAAAAGATTTCATTTTCACGATATCCGTTGTCATCACTTCAAACCGTTGTGGCAATGATTCGATGTTTTCAAACCCAGCTGGACGTTCTGCATCTCGTCCCAATGCTTCTTTAATTGTCTCGTTAAATTTTGCTGGCAACGCGGTTTCAAGAACGATCATCGGAATACCGGGCTCAATCTGCTCGAATGCGACTTTTATGCCGTCTGCAGTGTGTGTATCAACGGTAATACCGTAATTTTTTTCAACAGCGCGAATTGTTTGCAAACGATCTGCATGTACTGATTTTCCTGAAACAAACCCAAATTGCGCGATTTTTTGGAATTCATTCCCGTCGCTACCGGGCTTGCCCGATAAATCAAAACCGCCTTCCGTTTCGACCTTATGGAATAAGGCTTTTACGCGTGCGGCATTGCCGTCCAATAAATCAAATATAAAACGCTCAAAATTGGAGGCTTTAGAAATATCCATCGATGGGCTGGTGGTATGCCAAGTTTCTGCCGATTTGCGAACCCGATAAATACCGGTTCGGAAGAACTCGTCGAGTACGTCATTTTCATTGGTTGCGACGACCAACTTGGCAATTGGCAGCCCCATCATACGGGCAATATGGCCAGCGCAGATGTTGCCAAAATTTCCCGACGGCACCGTAAACGATACGCGCTGTTGGTTGGATATGGTGGCGCTCAGATAACCACGGAAGTAGTACACCACTTGTGCCACTACGCGTGCCCAATTAATCGAATTCACGGTACCAATTTTTTGCCGTTGTTTGTATTCGAGATCATTCGACACGGCTTTAACCATATCCTGACAATCGTCAAATACACCATCAACCGCAATGTTGAAAATATTAGGATCTTGCAAACTAAACATTTGCGCGGTCTGAAACGCGCTCATTTTTTTGTGCGGTGAAAGCATGAAAACACGGATACCCTGCTTGCCGCGCATTGCATACTCAGCAGCACTTCCTGTATCTCCGGAAGTTGCGCCGAAAATATTTAACTCCGCTTTGTTCTTCGCTAAAGTATACTCAAATAGATTTCCCAGCAATTGCATCGCCATATCTTTAAATGCCAACGTTGGGCCATTGGACAAGGCTTGCAGCAATAACGTCCGTTGATGCCCTGACTCCAGCGTTCTTAACGGGGTAATTTTTGCTGCATCGTCACCCGCACGAGCGTTACGGTAAACTTCCGCCGTGTAGGTCTTATCGGTAATGGCTTTTAAATCGGCAGCCGGAATATCCGTTGCAAATTTACTTAAGACTGAAAATGCAAGGTCAGCATAGGATAAATGACGCCAGGCGTTGAGCTCTTCGTCAGTGACTTGAGGATATTCTTCAGGCAAATATAAGCCACCATCTGGTGCCAAGCCGCCTAACAATATTTCAGAAAAATTTTGAGCTGCGGTGTGTCCGCGGGTAGAAGCGTATTGCATAGATGAAAGAAAAGTATTGAGATAGGAGTCGAATATTCTTTCCATTATATCGCTCTTAGCACCTCAAAACCAACGCAAATTCGGTGTAAACCCAGCGAATTCAGAGTTTCATTCGGCAATCAAACGTTCTGGGTGGGTGTAAATGACAAAACCTGACTTGCGGACAAAGCCAATCAAACAAATACCGGCACGTCGGGCAATATCAATAGCGAGACTGGTTGGGGCGGAGATGGTCGCGAGAATCTGAATTTGGGCACGGGCAGATTTCTGCACCAATTCATAACTCGCCCGACTGCTCATGATGGCAAAGCCAGACCGCTTTTCAAATTTTGTATCTTTGGACAATCTGCCAATTAATTTATCCAAAGCGTTATGCCGGCCAACATCTTCGCGCAACAACTCTATTTCACCGTCGAGGTTGACCCATGCCGCTGCGTGCATCGAACCCGTCAGCGCATTTAAGGTTTGTTGCTCGGACAAAGAAGCAAACGCTTTTTGTAATACAGACTGTTTGACAGAGATAACATCATTGACCGGAGGTGAATAGTCCGCTGCCAAGTCCAAAGCTTGCAAACTTTCCAATCCACACAAACCACAACCAGTTGCACCGGATAAGTTACGGCGTTTTTGCTTTAAGCGTGCAAAACAGGCTTGGGCGATATGCATATGTACTTCAATGCCAAGTTGATCAATTCCCGAATGCGCATTAACGACTTCAAGGTCATAGATTTGTGATGCCTGGTCAACTATTTTTTCCGATAAGGCAAAGCCAACAGCAAAATCTTCAAGATCAAGCGGTGTCGCCATCATCACGGCATGGGAAATACCGTTAAACACCAAGGCAACCGGAACTTCTTCGGCCACGAGATCTGGTTGGGCAACAGTCGTTGGGGAAGTGAACGAATGCCGTACTACGTCGACCGATAAAACGCCAAACTTTTTCTCTTCCACCGATGACATTATTCAAATTCCCTTTACCTGTTCAGGCCACACGGCGCTCGCCAATGAATCAGAGAATTCACATCCTCCATCACGTTGCAAGTCGCCCTAATTTGGTGCGCTTCAGTTTAGTAACAGCCATCACAAAACAACCATCGCAAAACAAGCACCACAAAACAAACCACGACATAGTCATCATTCTAATATGAAGTGGATAAAATCACCTGACATGACAAAATTTAGCGGTGAATCACCACCAGCAATGCCTTTGCTTCCGTTTTACCTACATTGCGGATTGCATGATTTTTATCGGCATCATAGCGTGCGGTTGCTCCCACTTTCACTTTTTTACGACTGGCTTCAACCTCGACTTCAACACTACCATGCACAACAGTTAAGTGTTCAGTAGCCCCAGGATCATGTGAATTTGACACTAAGGCCCCACCCGGCGCGAGGGTTAACTCATACCATTCATATTTTCCGGCTAATTCCATCGGCCCGAGAATCCGCAACGTATAGCCAGCATGCTCGCCCGGCAAGGTTGGCGTTTCATGCGCCTCTAATAGGCGTATGTCATCGACTTTGGGGCCTTCAGACGATAACAATTCTGCAATTGAAACGCCCAAGGCATTCGCTAAACGCCAGGTGACTGCGATCGTTGGATTCGCTTTTTCTCTTTCTATTTGCGACAACATCGACTTAGATACACCGGCTGTTCTGGACAAATCCTCGAGAGTAAGACCCCGTTCCAGCCGCATTTTTTGCAAAGTAGCACCGACTTCCGGAGGCGTATTTGACAAAACTTTTTTCATAAAGACTATTGCACCATTAAAAAAGTACGATTAATATTCGATATATCGAACTTAAGTTCTAAATATCGAATATTTTAGATGTTTTGAAATATTTTGACATTAGTGTAACAGCAGATAGTGCAGATACCTATATCCCGGAGATAAACATGAGCGCAACAACATCCAGACAAAACTTCATCAGCAACTTGGCTGGCAAACTTGACAACCTGCGTGAACAGGGCTTGTTTAAGAATGAACGCATTATTGCTTCACGCCAAGGAGCAGAAGTGACCTGTGATGATGGACGTAAGCTAATCAACTTATGTGCCAACAATTATCTGGGATTATCCGGTGATGAATCGATGGTTCAAGCCTCTATCGATGCCACTGAGAAATTTGGATACGGACTGTCCTCTGTTCGCTTTATATGCGGCACCCAAACTGTGCACAAGCAATTGGAACAAGCCATTGCGCGCTTTTTAGGTACCGAAGACTGCATCTTGTATGCGGCTGCTTTTGATGCCAATGGCGGCGTTTTTGAACCACTTTTTGATGAGAATGATGCGATTATCTCAGATGCATTAAATCACGCCTCTATCATTGATGGTATCCGTTTGTGTAAAGCAGCGCGTTATCGATATGCCCATAACGATATGGCTGACCTGGAAGTGCAATTACAAGCCGCAGCAGATAAGCGCCATCGCATCATCGTCACAGATGGCGTTTTTTCGATGGATGGCACCATTGCGCAGCTTGATAAGATATGCGAACTGGCTGATAAATACGATGCATTGGTCATGATTGACGAGTGCCATGCATCCGGCTTCATGGGTGCGACTGGTCGCGGCACCCATGAGCATCACAACGTTGTTGGCCGCATTGACATTATTACCGGCACGCTCGGTAAAGCCTTGGGCGGCGCTATGGGCGGCTTTACTGCTGGTCGCAAAGAAGTCATTGACACTTTGCGTCAAAAATCACGCCCGTACCTCTTCTCTAATACCTTAGCACCATCGATTGCTGGCGCATCTTTATCGGTGTTCCAACGCTTATCTAGTTCTACCGAACTGCGTGATCGCCTGCATGCGAACACTGAGCACTTCCGCCGTGAAATTGTCGTGCTTGGATTTACGATCAAACCGGGCACGCATCCAGTCGTTCCTGTGATGCTATTTGATGCACCGATTGCACAAAAATTTGCGGCACGCCTTTATGAACTCGGTGTATTCGTGACTGGCTTCTTTTATCCGGTAGTGCCGATGGGTCAAGCTCGCGTGCGTGTTCAAATGTCCGCAGCCCACAGCATAGAACAACTCAACACAGCCCTGGCCGCCTTTGCACAAGCCGGGCGTGAGCTTGGCTTAATTAAGTAAATAAAACTAAATAAATAAATCAGTAATTAAAGATAATCAGGAATGAACATGGAAAAGATATTAGTCATCGGTGCCAACGGTCAAATTGGTAGTGAGCTGGTTGAGGCCTTGGTGAATCAACATGGTGTCAATAACGTCATTGCGGCTGACATTACGCCGCATAGCTTGTATGGTGCAGCCATCTACGAAGTCATTGACGTTCTTAACGCTGAACGTATTACAGAAATCGTCGAGAAATACGCTATTACCCAAGTCTATCAACTGGCAGCATTGTTATCCGCAACAGGCGAAAAAGCACCATTAAAAGCCTGGGAACTGAACATGGATGGCCTGCTCAATATCCTTGAACTGGCACGTATCCGCGGCGAAGCGGGCAAACCTTTAAAAATATTCTGGCCTTCGTCAATTGCTGCTTTTGGCCCCAATACGCCCGCCGTGAACACGCCGCAATATACTGTCATGGATCCAAGTACGATCTACGGTATTAGCAAATTAGCCGGCGAACGTTTGTGTGAATACTATTTTGAAAAATATGGCGTTGATGTACGAAGCATCCGCTACCCTGGTATCATCAGTTTCAAATCGCCTCCTGGCGGTGGCACCACGGACTATGCGATTGCAATTTTCCATTCTGCATTACGTGGTGAAGCTTACAGCTGCTTCCTGGAATCAGAAACAACATTGCCGATGATTTACATGCCGGACGCAATACGTGCAACGATTTCTTTAATGGATGCGCCAGCAACCAAACTTTCTATACGTTCTTCTTACAATGTCGCAGGATTAAGTTTTAATCCACGTGAATTAGCTGCTGCAATCAAACAAAATTTGCCCGATTTTGAAATACACTACGCTCCGGACAGTCGCCAGGCCATTGCAGCTTCATGGCCACAGAGTCTGGATGATAGCCAAGCCCGCCATGATTGGGACTGGCAAGCACAAGTAGGGTTAAAGCACTTAGTTGACGACATGTTGAAAAACGTGCGCATCGAAACTAAGGAGTTAAACAAGGCGGCCTGAATCACACAAACAGCTGCTGCATAATAATTTTTAAATTTGAGACGACAAGGAACAAACGATGGACATGCGTGTATTCGATTTATTTAAAATAGGCGTGGGCCCATCGAGCTCCCATACGGTCGGCCCTATGCTCGCAGCGAGGCGCTTTTTATTGGAATCGAAGCATCTTTTTCAGGCTAAAAAAGTCCAGGTTGCCTTGTATGGCTCATTAGCGTTGACTGGCACCGGGCACGCAACCGATAAAGCAGTGATCTTAGGATTAATGGGAGAGACGCCACAAGAAGTTGCTCCTGAGAGTGTTGAAGAAAAACTAGCCCAGCTTCATAGCACACATAAAATGCGCTTACTCGGCGAGTATCCGGTCAATTTTGATCCGAATACCGACATCCTCTGGCACAAAAAAGAGGTTTTGCCCGGCCATCCTAATGGGATGAAATTCATCCTGACCCACAACGATGGCAGTACCGAGGAAAAAGCATATTACTCCACTGGTGGCGGTTTCATTTATTCGGCGGATGAATTAGAGCATCCGGAAACGAATCAAGAAAACGATAACAAACCCGTGCCATTTCCATTTTCAACGATGGCAGATCTGTTGGCGCATGGTCAGCGCACGGGGCTCTCCATCACAACGATGTTACGTGCGAACGAAATTACCCATTGCACTGATGATGAATTAAATGCTGGCCTGGATAAAATTTGGGCCGTCATGAAAAACTGCATTACTCGTGGATTGCAATTAACCGGCGAATTACCGGGCGGTTTGCATGTGCAACGCCGTGCTGCCAAACTCTGGCGAACTGCGAATGAAACGGCGGACGTCTTACCGCACGATGGCATGCATCGCGTCAGTCTGTATGCGATGGCGGTAAATGAAGAAAATGCCGCTGGCGGCCGAGTCGTTACCGCACCAACCAACGGCGCCGCCGGGATCATACCCGCTGTATTGCGCTACTACGCAGAGGACTGCAAACCAAGCAATCCTGAACAAGGAATCCGGAATTTCCTTTTAGCCGCATCTGCCATCGGCATGCTATGCAAAAAGAACGCCTCAATATCTGGCGCAGAAATTGGTTGTCAAGGTGAAGTCGGCGTGGCTTGCGCCATGGCGGCTGCTGGATTAACGGCCGCTTTAGGTGGCACCAACGAGCAAATCGAATCAGCCGCTGAAATTGGCATAGAACATCATTTGGGAATGACGTGCGACCCTATTGGGGGTCTCGTACAAATTCCATGCATAGAACGCAACGGCATGGGCGCAGTGAAAGCAATTACCGCAGCGTCCTTATCATTACGCAGCGACGGTACACACAAAGTGACTTTGGATGATGCAATCGAAACAATGCGTCAGACAGGTTATGACATGCAGGCAAAGTACAAAGAAACCTCGTTGGGTGGCCTCGCTATTCATGTTGTGACTGTCAACTATGCGGCTTGCTGATCATATTTCACGTTAAAAAATGCGCAGAATAATCTGCGCATTTTTTTCACATTATCATCAGCATAGTTTATGTTGACTTAAATTTAATGCAACATCATTTAAATTAATTCAATGCTTTCATTGGCGTTTGAATAGAAAATTTCTTCTCACCAATCTGCCATAAAAAAAATGCCCATCGTTCTGCTGTCTGAGCTGCATTATCGATTTCTGCAGCAGACTGCGTTGTTGTTTGCAACAACACTGGTTTATTTTTATTCGTACTTAAAATTTGCAACCCCGCCGCCAATTTTGCGGACATCCACATTGGCGTGAGTGGTCGATTGGCATCCGCTACAAGAAACACTGCCGGATAAGCGACGCCTGCCCGAAGATTATCGTATGGGAAATTTTTTGTACTCTTTCTTTCTTTTAATTGTGGCAAAGTCGCTGAATCACTCTCACTGGCTATGTTACGCACTGATACCGCGGCAAATAGCTCTGGCTGCTGTAACACGGCACTGATTAACGTCGTATTTGCGGTCGCCAATTCCTCTGCTGCCAAGGTTTTAGGGGATGCATACCTTTCTTTCATCAAATAGCGCACCACAGCAACAATGTCCCCTGCCCCATCAGATCGTTTATCCGGTTTACTTGTCGCTGAATTGTGTAAATTCATATCAACAACCATGCCATTTTGCTCAATCCAGGCTGGCAAGATAGAAACATCCGGACTGACACCGGGCTCAGCCACCCGTAGCAACACAGGATGTTGCGCATCTTGTTCAAAGCTTTTTGAATAACTCACATTGACGGATATCGTTTCGCCATGAATAACCGGAATCAGTAAGGTCTTTTTTAAGATTAAGTTTGCCACGTCATTTTGCTTAGTTTCCTGGTTGTCCGTCGATAGGCGATTGCGTTCTTTTTCTGATTCTTCCGTCTTTAACGGCAAGCTTGCGAGCAATACGTCGACTTTTCCACGCGGCGTGAGCGAATAGACGCCAGGTGTCGCATTCGGCGGAATAATGGTAAAACTGATGAATTCAGCATTCGTATCTGCACGCAACTGAGTTAATTTTCCAACGACAGGCAACGTCAGTTCTTCACGCACATTGGTGAGCAAATCGAGCTTAAATAATTTACTGCTGCCATCCATATCAGCAGACCAGTACAAGTTATTCTTGATTGTTGCGATTTCTTTGATCAGCATTTTCCCGCTCTTAACGAATTCTTTACACTGATTTAATTGCAGCTGCGCGGTCGATGCACTGAGATCACATTTTAAAATTTCGCCAGCAGGTGCTTTTTTTGTGGAAAGCAAAAAGAGCTGACCACCCTCCTGTGATAACGATAGAATTTTATCTGAAGAGCTTACGAAATTTTTCCAAGGCGTATCTGCCCCTTTGACATCAGTTTGACTTACATAGAAATAACTCTTTGCCTCACCAGATTGAGAGGCAATCGTAAGCAAGACCAATGGCGTACCGTTCAGTTTCATCAACACCGGGCGATCGTTAGATATCAATTTGAGTCGCTTACTAGTCGCATTTTTACTGTCTGCAGAAATGACCACATCGTCAAACTTGTCCGGACGGTCAATATGATGCTGCCATATTTCAAGTTTTTTAAGACTATTTGTTTGAACGCCTCTGCTGTAAAGTAGTGAATTATTATTGGCAGTCCAAAGCAAAGAAAAATCGACTGGGTCAATGTCAGGTATTTTATTGATCGCGTCTTTAAAGACCTCACCGTCAGGAACGCTAATTATTTGAATTTTTGTCCCTGCTTCGGCCGCCGCCAGGACAATAGCAATTTTTTTCACATCAGGCGCGGGCAATATTTGACGGATTTCTTCACCGACACCACTCAGATACAACACACGTTCATTGCCGACGCCGGTCTGCCGCATAATCAACCTGGCACGTTGATCAGAACCAACGATGGCATAAAACAAATAATCATTGGTGGCGAATTCAATGCGTTGAGCTTTTGCCTTCGCTAAGAGCCGTGGCGATGATAACGGTGACCCTGACGCTAACGACGCCGAAG
This sequence comes from Undibacterium sp. SXout20W, assembly GCF_049340285.1. Lineage (NCBI taxonomy): Bacteria > Pseudomonadati > Pseudomonadota > Betaproteobacteria > Burkholderiales > Oxalobacteraceae > Undibacterium > Undibacterium sp. SXout20W. Next base: position 76,686 of record NZ_JBMPPH010000005.1, read on the forward strand.
AATTTTCCGATACATTCCCAAGGTCGTTCTTGATGAGATTTTGCTTTATTGACTGTTTCAGTTCAGCATTTTTCAAATCGCGTATGCGCAACAACAATTCATCTTTGCCAGAAATGCGTTCCAGAAGTTGGGAACTTAAGACATTTTGCTTCTTCAGCCACAACCGTACCTGAGGATCATCCAAGCGTTGCAAGCCACGCAAAGGATCAATTTGACTTACTTCATGGCGATCAGAAGTAGGCACATCTGACTCAAAACGCGGTATGGCCGGATAGCTTCCCCATATTTGTACTTGCGCAGTGGCAGGCAGGCATAAGGCAAAAATGGGCGCGCACAAAAGCACGCGGTAGGCTAGTCGCATTCGCGTCCCAGGTTGCATTTTAGAAAAGAATGTTGGCAACAATTTTTTTGACAAGATAAAACCTACAAAAAGACAGCATTTTTTAACCAATGGCAGAAACGAATTTAGTCTGAATTGAATAAGTTCCACGCCAGATAAAATATCTAATCATGTTTGCCTCAACAACGTCAGACATCGCGACCTTCATCATCGGCACCTTCATTTCAGTGCCGTTTAAATTGAACTCATCCCGACAAATGTGCATTTCATCGCACAGTACTAGCCACTCATAAGCATTATATCTACAGTGAGAACATCAAAAGTAGATTTAGGATCAACGTTGTATGGCGATAAATGGCTTTAGCGAAGCAATTTACCGCAACAAATTCGTGATCTTCTTTAAATGCGTCAAATAAGGAAAAAACATGATTACCAAACGAAATTTTAATGCAAGTCTATTAACTTTTTTAGCAATTACTGCTACCATTATTGGCGGTTATCACTTTAATCGAGGTTCAAGTACACAAACTTCTGCCATACCGAGTGTATTCATTACGGCAGAAAGAATGACTCAAGAACAAAAAGTTGCCTATGACTTAGCGCAAAACGCAGCAGCAATACAAACTGTCGTTATTGAAGGAAAACGCCTCAATACTATGAATAACGAACAAAACCTTGCAAACAATCAGGTTGATAGTAAAATCTTACATCACGAAACTAAAAATAATAAAAAATTATCATTAATAATTTGATAATTTGATAATTTAAAAAAACATCTCGAAGTAGAAAATTTGAGTCAATTCAATATTTACTTCCCCATTCCTTCTAGGTTTTTAGTCGAATACTTAAAAAGCAGGTAGTCATGTTCAACAAGAAAATACGTTTCAGCCTCATCTCTATTGCTGTGTTGATGTTACCTGCACTGTTCCTGGGCAATGCCTACGCAATGGCATCGCTATCCATTCCTCAGGCACAACAAGAACATACACAGACAGAACCTGTAGTTGCGACTGCGGTTGATGCACCACCAACAGCAAATACGTGGGACAGAAGCGGCGTCGATCGGGCTTCGGTGCATCTGCAAATTTTGATGCAGTCAAACAATCTGTTCACTGACAGTACAACATCGAGTGCAACGCAGAAAAAACCAAGTGTTGTCGCCAAGAAGAATCAAACAAAGCCAGCTAATAATTCTTAGTTTTAGGTCGTGAGCACCGAATCCGTAATCCCATACGGTCAGCAAAAAAAACAGCAAAGAATTGCATAGAAATACGATGGTGAGCAATGGGATTCTGAAGATACTTACCCAACGTGTCTTCTCTTGTTATTAAATTGCTCTGGTATTTTCCGCGAGTTAAAGTCTATATCGCACTGCGGTCGATTCTCTTACTCAAAATGATGGACGTTGACGTTTGTCGCACGCCATCCATAGCCCCTATCTGATCAAGCAAACGATCCAACGTATCAGTCGTATCACAGCGCAAAGTCAGCATGTAATCAATTGCGCCACTTACAGCGCATAAAGTTTCAGTCTCTGGTAAGTATTGCAGATACTTAATCAATGCCGTCGCGTAACGTGCTTCAACAGATAAGCCGACATAGGCACGGACAGAGGGCTGCACCATTTTTTGATTGAGTTTAACGCCGTAACCTGCAATCACACCCCGCTTTTCCAATGCTGCAATCCGCGCAATCACTGTTGTCCTCGCAACACCGATATGCTTAGCGATCGTTGTCACCGGCAAACGTGCGTCATCCATCAACAATGCTAAGACTTGGTTGTCTACTTCATCAAGTTCAGGCTTCATATAGTCATTTTGTATTAATAGTTGGTCAAAATGTATTAAAGAATAGCATTTTGACGATAATTTAAGCACTATTATCTGACAAAACTTCCGTCTAGACTTACCTCAGGAACAAATTAAACAACACTCTGGGATGAGAAAAGTACCTGCGCAAGTTCGTGACGATTTTGGAGCATTTCTATGCAGCGTCTTACGTCACTTTTTGCCAAAACATCTTTCCCAGTAACGCTAAATAACAATTTCCGGAGACAAATCATGGCAACGAAACTCATACTTCTCGGCGCGGGCAAAATTGGCGATGCGATTCTCAATTTGCTGTCACATACGGGCGATTACGAAATCACCGTTGCAGACCGAGATCCTGAACGGCTCAAATATGTTGAACAAGCAGCGTTTCCACATACGCGCGTCGTCCTCGCCGATCTTGGCGACAAAGCAATCGTAACGGAACTGATTCGCGGCCACAAAGTGACGTTGTCGGCCTGTCCCTATTTTCTGACGCCGATCATTGCAGGTGCCGCGCTCGAAGCAAATTCGCACTACTTCGATTTAACGGAAGACGTTGAAAGTACTCGCATCGTAAAATTGCTCGCTGAGGGTGCGGATTGCGCGTTTGTTCCGCAGTGCGGTCTGGCACCAGGTTTTATCTCCATCGTTGCTAACGATGTAGCAAAAAAATTTGATTCACTCCGCGATGTAAGCATGCGCGTTGGCGCTTTACCTACGTTTCCAAACAACGCTCTTAAGTACAATCTGACCTGGAGCACCGACGGCCTCATTAACGAATACTGCAATCCCTGCGAAGCGATCGTGGATGGCCATTTACGTGAAACAGCGGCACTCGAAGAAATCGAACACTTTTCGCTCGATGGCATTGACTATGAAGCATTCAACACATCCGGCGGCCTCGGCACTTTATGTGAAAGTCTGCAAGGCAAAGTACAGAATCTGAACTATAAAACAGTTCGCTACCCCGGCCATCGCGACATTGTAAAAATGCTGATTCGCGATCTTGAGCTAGGCAAACTAGAGCGTCGCCCTATTCTGAAGGACGTATTAGAAACTTCCATCCCTATGACCAAACAAGACGTTGTATTGGTTTTTGTGAGTGTGGTTGGTATGCGTGCAGGTCGCCTGGAACAAGAATCCTATGCAAAAAAAATCTACGCTCAAAATGTGAATGGGCAGTTGTTATCTGCAATCCAGCTCACTACCGCCTCAGGTATTTGCGCCATGGTCGATCTGGTTGTCACTGGCAAGCTGCCACAGCACGGTTTGGTGCGCCAGGAACAAACGAATCTATCGGATTTTCTGGCTAATCGCTTCGGCAAATATTACGCCGTATAATCGAAGCATCTGGCAATACAATCAAAGAACTGGGGTAAACAGACCAGTTCTTGATTGATACAAACTTTTTCATCCCAGCATGGCGCTTGCTTCATCAGATTGAAAACTAACGCCATCTCACACTCTGAACCGATGATCATGGATAACTCCACACTGCACACATTACTTACTAGCCTGGGTGTTCAATTAAGCGACTATCAAGGCTCTGACATCGCTAGCATTTCACCTATTGATGGTAAAACCTTGGCGACTTTACGGTCAGACTCAGCAGACGACGTTAAGGCACGCATCAACCGAGCACACAATGCATTCCAGCAATGGCGTCAAGTGCCCGCACCACGCCGAGGAGAACTGGTGCGTTTATTTGGTGAAGAGTTACGTACCCACAAAGAAGTACTAGGTAAAATTGTCACACTCGAAGCTGGCAAAATTTTGCAAGAAGGACTCGGCGAAGTTCAAGAAATGATCGACATTTGCGATTTCGCTGTGGGTCTTTCGCGCCAGTTATACGGCTTGACAATCGCCTCAGAACGTCCAGGTCATCGCATGATGGAGCAATGGCATCCAATTGGCGTTGTTGGCGTCATTTCCGCGTTTAACTTCCCTGTCGCAGTGTGGGCATGGAATGCTGCGTTAGCATTCGTTTGCGGTAATAGCGTAACCTGGAAACCATCCGAAAAAACACCGCTCACCGCAATTGCTACCCATGCCTTGTTCATGAAAGCCGTTGCCAAATTTGGTGATGACGCACCACAAGGTCTGGCAGAACTAATTATCGGCGACCGCGAAACGGGCGCACAAATGGTTAATGATAAACGCATCGTCTTGGTCAGTGCCACGGGCAGTACGCGCATGGGCCGCCAAGTCGCCGAGGTCTGTGCAAAACGTTTAACCCGAACAATCCTGGAACTGGGCGGCAATAATGCGATGATCGTTGCCCCCAGCGCCGATCTCGAGATGGCTGTACGGGGCATCACCTTTTCAGCCGTAGGTACTGCTGGACAGCGCTGCACGACATTGCGCCGTCTATTTGTACATGACAGTATTTATGATGCTCTGGTACCTCGATTGAAGAAAATTTACGCTGGCTTACCAATTGGTAACCCCCTCGACAAGTCCACGCTTGTTGGACCGCTGATTGATAGCGCAGCGTTTGACGCCATGCAAAGCGCATTAGCGGTAGCAAAAAATGAGCAAGGTCAGATCTTCGGTGGAAATCGCGAAAACGTTTCGGGTTGCGAAAGAGGTTTTTACGCTCAACCAGCTTTAGTTGAAATGCCAACGCAAACTGCGTCGATGCATCACGAAACCTTTGCGCCAATCATGTACATCGTTCGCTACACTGATCTGCAACAGGCGATCGATTGGAACAACGAAGTGCCACAAGGCTTATCATCGTCGATCTTTACTACAGACATGCGTGAAGCAGAAAAATTTGTCTCTGCAGTTGGTAGTGATTGCGGCATCGCCAATGTCAACATTGGACCATCTGGCGCAGAAATTGGCGGTGCATTTGGCGGCGAAAAAGAAACGGGTGGAGGAAGAGAATCTGGTTCAGATGCGTGGAAAGCCTACATGCGTCGCACGACCAACACTTTCAATTACAGTAATGCTTTACCGCTCGCACAAGGAATTAGCTTTGATATTTGAAGTGATCAGGTAATCACCATGTAATCACCAGGTAATGACAGATTAGCTGCCAGATTTAATCTGGCAGTTTTTTATTTATCGCTCAATTAGACTATTTGTAGCAATTTCAGATAAAATCCATTTAACATTTTCCTGAAAATTGCAGACCTGTCGCTAATGTCCAAACATTCCCTGTCGCAGTTCTTGCTCATCTTTACGTTTTTCATTGCGCTAATGAGCAACGACGCCAGTAGCAGCGAGACTATCTACTACCCCCGCTCGACAGCAAAAATTGATCCGCATATTGACTTTATTCTTGAGATTTTAAACACCGCATTACGCGAATTTCCGGGAAAATATCAGCCAGTGCCTAGCGCAGCGGCATATCCTCAGACACGCTCCATCAATGAAGCGATATCCCCCTATGGCCAAATCGATCTTGTTTGGACAATGTCGACGAATGAGCGAGAAACAAAATTAATACCTATTCGCATACCTTTAGACAAAGGACTACTGGGCTGGCGGATCGCCTTTGTTAATGACAAAAATAAAGATATTTTAAGCCAGGTAAAATCGTTGAACGATTTGAAAAAATTTGACGCCGGACAAGTTCATGATTGGCCCGACACGGAAATTTTACAAAACAATATGCTTAATGTCGTTTCTTCTTCCACCTATGAAGCGATGTTTAAAATGTTAGCAGCCAATCGTTTTGATTATTCGCCCCGAGCAATATTTGAAATTTGGGGAGAATTGGCAAGCCATTCGAGCATGCCCATTTTTATCGATACTCACATCGTTTTACATTATCCGACAGCTTTTTATTTCTTCGTTTCCCCCCGCAAGCCGGTATTTGCCAACGACTTGAAATTAGGTATTGAGCGCATTATCACCAATGGACAATTTGAAAAAATTTTTCAAAAATATCAACGTGATGCAATCCAAAAAGCCGACATCAAACACCGCACTGTCATAGAATTGAGAAATCCACTGTTGGACAGTCGAAGATTGCCATTAAATCGACCCGAACTCTGGTTCAAACCATAAACGAACAGCAAAAATAGCAAAATGCAAAAAAAATCGTTAGAAGGCTTTACTCTGGAAAACATTCTTCTGCAACTGGTAGCGGACTACGGATGGGATGGACTCGCTGAAAAAATTCAGATCCGCTGCTTCATGATCGATCCCAGTGTAAAATCCAGCCTTAAATTTTTGCGTAAGACACCTTGGGCGAGAGAAAAAGTCGAACAATTGTTTTTGCAAGTCAAATAAATAATAAAATACCATGATTAATTCGGCACCCGGCTGCCGGATTACATTGCCGTCACATCATAAAAACACCAAAAAACCCAGTACCTGACAAAATCACTCAAGTTTGCTATACTTGATCAAAATGCTCAACAACTCAGGGCATACGATTTTTGCCATAGGCACCGGAGCAACAACATGCGCCTTACCACCAAAGGACGATTCGCGGTTACCGCTATGATAGACCTGGCATTACGCCAGGACAAAGGGCCAGTCACGCTCGCTGGGATCAGTCAGCGCCAAGACATCTCCTTATCTTATCTTGAGCAATTGTTTGGCAAGTTACGCCGCCATGAAATCGTTGAATCAGTGCGCGGCCCGGGCGGCGGCTACAATCTCGCAAGGAAGGCACAAAACGTGACCGTGGCTGACATTATTATCGCTGTCGACGAACCTCTTGATGCAACACAATGCGGCGGCAAGGGAAATTGTCATGGTAGTGATATCAGCAATGGCCTGCACTGTATGACCCACGATCTATGGGCAACATTGAACGCAAAAATGGTCGATTATCTCGATTCAGTTTCATTACAGGATCTGGTCAATCAACAAAAACAGAAAATCTCGGAAAACCAAGTCGTTGTCATGCATCAAGTGCATGTCAATCACACTGCTTCTTGAATATTTGGAGTCTTGAATGAACGCACCACTGGAACAAAGTCTGCTGGACACACTAAAGTCCCCACACTTCCCTATTTACATGGATTACTCCGCGACAACACCGGTTGACCCGCGTGTGGCCGACAAAATGATTCCGTTTTTACGTGCGCAATTTGGTAATCCGGCATCGCGTAGCCATATGTATGGCTGGGATGCAGAAGCAGCTGTTGAAGAAGCACGCGGCAATGTTGCTGCGTTAGTGAATGCCGATCCACGCGAAATTATCTGGACTTCTGGCGCTACTGAAAGTAACAATTTGGCACTTAAAGGTGCGGCCAACTTCTACAAAGCCAAAGGTAAACATATTATCACCGTAAAAACGGAGCACAAAGCGGTGCTCGATACGGTACGTGAATTGGAACGCCAAGGCTTTGAAGCAACCTATCTGCAGCCACAAGACAATGGTCTGATCACGATTGAACAATTAAAAGAGGCAATCCGCCCTGACACTATTTTGATTTCTGTGATGTGGGTCAACAATGAAATTGGCGTCATTCAACCTATCGCTGAAATTGGTGAATTGTGTCGTGAACGTGGAATTGTTTTCCATTCCGACGCAGCACAAGCAACAGGTAAAGTAGAAATCGATCTGGAAAAAGTAAAGGTTGATTTGGTTTCTTTCTCTGCGCACAAATCTTACGGCCCTAAAGGTATTGGCGCTCTGTACATTCGCCGCAAGCCGCGCGTACGCCTCGAAGCGCAAATGCACGGTGGTGGCCATGAACGCGGCTTCCGCTCTGGTACGTTAGCACCTCACCAATGTGTAGGTATGGGTGAGGCCTTCCGACTGGCAAAAGAAGAAATGGAAAGCGAATTGCGCCACATCCGCGCGATGCGTGATCGTCTGGCGAATGGCCTCAAAGAAATTGAAGAGACCTATGTCAATGGCGACATGGAGCACCGCGTTCCGCATAATCTGAACGTCAGTTTCAATTATGTCGAAGGTGAATCGCTCATCATGGCAATTAAAGATATCGCTGTTTCCTCAGGCTCTGCCTGCACATCGGCTAGTCTGGAGCCGTCGTATGTGTTACGTGCGCTGGGTCGTAGCGACGAGTTGGCGCATAGCTCCATTCGCTTCACGATTGGTCGCTTTACGACCGAAGAAGACATCGATTTCTCTATCAACTTACTGAAGACTAAAGTCGAGAAACTGCGCGCCTTATCACCACTGTGGGATATGTATAAAGACGGTATCGATATTTCCACTATTCAGTGGGCGGCACATTAATTAATTTCTGATTGAAAATTCATTCATCAGACTGCACAGCGTACAAATATTCAGGAGCATCAAAATGGCATATTCAGACAAAGTATTAGATCACTACGAAAATCCACGCAACGTTGGCGCCTTCGAAAAAGGTGATGACAGCGTTGGTACTGGCATGGTTGGCGCTCCCGCCTGCGGCGATGTCATGAAACTGCAAATTAAGGTTGGCGCAGATGGCGTGATCGAAGACGCAAAATTCAAGACCTACGGCTGTGGTTCAGCAATTGCATCTTCCTCGTTGGTGACTGAGTGGGTCAAGGGCAAAACTTTAGACCAGGCACTGGAAATTAAAAACACAGCAATCGCTGAAGAATTAGCATTGCCGCCAGTAAAAATCCACTGTTCCATCCTGGCAGAAGACGCGATTAAAGCAGCAGTACTCGATTACAAAAACAAGCATAGCGCAGCGTAAAAAGCATAGCGAAGATTTGACGCAGTAAAGATGGGGAGCAACATGGCAATTACACTCACAGAAAAAGCAGCAAAACACGTGACTCGCTACATGGAACGTCGCGGCAAAGGCATAGGCCTGCGCTTTGGCGTACGCACCACCGGCTGCTCTGGCATGGCCTATAAACTCGAATATGTGGACGAAGTCGGATCTGATGATTCCGTATTTGAATCGCACGGCGTAAGAGTATTCGTTGATCCAAAAAGTTTGCCGTATATTGATGGTACAGAGCTCGACTTCGCCCGCGAAGGATTAAACGAAGGCTTTAAATTTTACAATCCAAACGTTAAAGATGAATGCGGCTGCGGTGAAAGCTTCCGCATTTAGTCTACAAGTAAACAGTCATGCAAAATCATTTTGAGCTATTCCAGTTACCGCAGCAATTTTTACTGGACATGGGTGAGCTCGATCGGGCATATCACGAAGTACAAAACCAAGTTCATCCAGATAAATTTGTACAAGCCAGCGAGGCTGAAAAACGGGTTGCTATGCAATGGGCAACGCGTGCCAACGAGGCCTATCAAACGCTCAAAAAGCCGCTCAAGCGCGCAACATATCTGTGTGAATTGCATGGTGTGGATTTGCAGACTGAATCCAATACGAGTATGCCCGCGAGTTTCCTGATGCAGCAAATGGAGTGGCGCGAAGCCTTTGATGATGCGCGTCACACAAATGACTTGCAGTCACTTATAGCTCTGGAAAAAGAATTACACCAAGCTTTAAAATCACAATTGTCACTGGTCGCCTCAACACTGAGCGAATCTGACTATATCACTGCGGCACAACAAATACGTACATGCATGTTCTTGGAAAAATTCATTGCTGACATTGCAGCTTTGGAAGAATAATTTCGACTAACCTCGCGCAAAATTTTAGCGCCAATTTGATGGCTTGCCATCTACTTCAGATACCATGGCTTTATTGCAGATTTCAGAACCAGGCATGTCCACCGCACCCCATCAACATCGACTGGCTGTTGGCATCGATTTGGGTACGACAAACTCATTAGTGGCGACTGTTCGCAACAGCATTCCTGAAGTACTCAATGACGAAGAAGGCCGGCCGCTACTGCCCTCCGTTGTTCGTTATCTGCCGAATGGTCACGCGCATATTGGGTTCAAAGCACAGGCAGAGCAAAGCAATGACCCAAAGAACACGATTGTTTCCGTTAAACGCTTTATGGGGCGCGGGTTAAAAGACATCGCTTATGCTGAAAATCTTCCTTATGATTTTCATGATGAGCCCGGTATGGTGCAACTTAAAACCATTGCAGGCATTAAAAGTCCGGTTGAAATTTCGGCACAAATTTTAGCAACGTTACGTCAGCAAGCTGAAGACGCACTGGGTGACGATTTGGTTGGTGCAGTCATTACCGTTCCAGCTTATTTTGACGATGCTCAGCGTCAGGCAACCAAGGATGCAGCAAAACTTGCCGGACTCAACGTCCTGCGTTTACTGAATGAACCAACCGCTGCCGCCATTGCGTATGGGCTCGATAATGCCTCCGAGGGAACTTATGCGGTGTACGACTTAGGCGGCGGTACCTTTGACATTTCTATTTTAAAAATGAGTAAAGGTGTTTTTGAAGTGCTCTCTACGGGCGGCGACTCGGCCCTCGGCGGGGATGACTTTGACCATCGCTTATTTTGCTGGATTTTACAGGAATCGAAATTAGCACCGCTATCTGATGAAGATACCAGCACATTGATGGTAAAAGCGCGCGAAGCCAAAGAAATTCTCTCGAGCAAACCTAGCACTTATATCGACGCAAAGCTAAACTCGGGCGAAAGCGTACATCTGCAAATCAGTGCGAGTGTTTTTGCTGAAATGACTCAAAACCTCGTGGTAAAAACGATGACGCCTTGCCGCAAAGCATTACGCGACGCTGGCCTATCAAGCGATGATATTGACGGTGTGGTCTTAGTTGGCGGCGCCACCCGCATGCCGCATGTCAGAAAAGCCGTAGGTGAATTTTTCGAAACGACGCCTTTGGCCAATATCGATCCCGATAAGGTTGTTGCTCTGGGTGCAGCGATTCAGGCAAATCTTCTGGCTGGTAATCGTGCGCCGGGGGATGATTGGCTTCTTCTGGACGTAATTCCTTTGTCGCTTGGTGTAGAGACGATGGGAGGCTTAGTTGAAAAAGTCATACCCCGTAACTCCACTATTCCATGCGCGCGCGCGCAGGAATTTACCACATTCAAAGATGGTCAAACGGCATTGGCTATCCATATCGTGCAAGGTGAACGTGAACTCGTCAGCGACTGTCGTTCATTGGCACGCTTTGAATTGCGCGGCATTCCGGCAATGGCTGCAGGTGCGGCACGTATTCGCATTACCTATCAAGTCGATGCAGACGGCTTATTATCCGTATCCGCACGCGAATTACGCTCCGGCGTGGAAGCCACCATCAGCGTTAAACCTTCGTATGGTTTAGGCGATGATGATATTACTCGCATGTTGCAAGACTCATTCAGCGCCGCAGACGCGGACATGCAACTACGCGCACTGAGAGAAGAACAAGTCGAAGCGGAGAGAATCTTACTGGCAACCCAATCTGCATTGGATGCAGATCGCTATTTGATTTCCGCAGAGGAGTTCGATGCAATAACAGGCTTAATGGAAGCAGTGAGAACACAAATGGCGCAGAATGATCACAACGTATTACATACGGCCATTACTAATCTTGCCAGCGGTACCGAAGAATTTGCCGCACGGAGAATGGATCAAAGTGTCCGTAGTGCACTAGCTGGTAAAAAATTGAATGATATTGCCTGATCTTGGGTTTTAAAAAACACTGTTACCTCTCAGGATCGACGCATTTTTTTGCCGATCTTGAGTTTTAAGAACTAAATTTAAAGCTAGTTTAAAAGCCACCAATATTGAATTAAATCGAGAATCAAATGCCTAAAATTATCGTCCTACCCCACCCTCAATTGTGCCCAGAAGGTACAGTCATCGAAGCAGATGAAGGGAAATCTTTGTGCGAAGCACTGGTCGAGAACGACGTTGAGATCGAACACGCATGCGAGATGTCCTGTGCTTGCACGACTTGTCACGTTGTCATACGAGAAGGTTTTCGCTCGCTAAATACCTCTACCGATGACGAAGAGGACCTACTCGACGCAGCGTGGGGTTTAGAAGCGACATCCAGACTCTCATGCCAGGTTAAATTGGGACAACAAGATATTACGATCGAAATTCCGAAGTACACTATTAACCATGCTAGGGAACACCATTAAAACTCTTGGTGCGATGGGAATCATGTATTAAATATTTTTTTTGATAACATCCATATTTATATTCGTTGAAATCCTCATAAAATGCCAACAACGATCTAGATTTATATCGGTTATTGCTCACAACACGACGCAACACCCATCAACAAATTGTAGCCACTTAGCAAGTGGTTGCAATATAATTAATCCCGTAACCCAAAAAAAGGGTCAAATGAGGCTTTATTGCTGAATGAGTGCAGAAAGGCAATCCTGTTCTTGCTCTAAGCAAAAAAAACTCTTAGTATTTCTCCATTGTCTATATATTTCCATATTTCAGTCGCTTGCAAACAGCAGTAATTAGTCTAGGGATCCGCGCGAGCAACATGCTAAATTTACGTTTAAGCAGCCCACAAAACAGCGACGCACAAGGATATTGCAATGCGGTTTAGATCTCTTTTCTCTGCTCTTCGCAGCCGTATTACGCTCAGACTCGCCATTATCTTGGCGGTTGTATTTGGCCTGACCGTCCCTGCTATTTTCCTGATACCGTATCATCTCAATAGCATTGAAATCGCCGCTCGTGCACGTAATGCAGAAGATCACAATCGACTGGTTGAAATTTTATCGGTTATCTTGAGTGAGCCACTTTGGCAAATTACACCAGAAATCGCCAATACTTCAAGTGAAGTCGTCTACTCTGATCCACGTGTCGCTACGATAGAAGTTATTACCCTGCCCGACAAAAAAGAATTCATTAAAAACAGCATACGCCGGCAAACGCAAAAGGGGCCATTCACCACCATCTCGCGAGAAATCAAACATGGTGGACAAGTCATTGGCGAAGTACGTTTAACGTTAGCGGAAGATCTGCTTCAAGAAAGTCTGCGCTCCGATTTCCGTCGTTACGTCACGACAGCGGTATTGTCGCTGTTCATGGCGATTTTTTTTATTTTGCTGGTATTGCAATGGCGCCTGGTTCAACCAGTCAGACTATTAATGGATGAATCTGATCGACTGGCCAATGGTGAGTTAAATGATCCGATCGCACTAAATCGCGAGGATGAGTTAGGCCACCTGGCAAATAGCTTAGAAGCGACAAGACAGGCATTAAAAAGATCTTTTGGTGAACTAGAAATTAAAAATCATCAGTTGCTTGAATATTCAGGCACTTTAGAGTCCAAAGTACGTCAACGAACTCAAGAACTTGAAAGTGTTAACCAAAACCTTGAAGCCGCATTAACCAATGTCAACTCCGCTCAAGCAGAACTGGCACGGGTTGAACGTATGGCAGCATTGGGCTCTATGGTCGCGGGCGTTGCGCACGAGCTTAATACACCGCTTGGTAATTGCCTGCTAGTTGCGAGCACACTTGAAGAAGAGACAAGGCACCTTTTGCAAATGGTAGAAGGCGGTCAAATCCGGCGCTCAGACTTAACCAGATACGCTGTTACGGCATTGGACTCGACAAAACTGCTGCTGCGCGGCTTGCAACAATCTGCCCACCTGGTTGGTGACTTTAAGCAAGTGGCCGTGGATCAATCTAGTGCCCAGAGACGGAAATTTGGCCTTTTGGTGATGTTACAAGAGCTCAGCGCCCTGCTTCATTCTAGCCTTCGTAAAACACCATTTACCCTAGAGCTGGATATTCCCGATGACATTCAGCTCGATAGCTACCCAGGCCTGCTTGGTCAAGTATTCACCAATTTAGTGAATAACTCAGTAATTCATGGATTGGACGGACGCGCTGAGGGGCATATGCTTTGTTCGGCTGAAAAAATGGGTGAGTATGTTATGGTGACATTTCGCGATGATGGTAAAGGAATTCCGCCGGAAATTATTAATCGTATTTTTGAACCATTTTTCACGACTAAATTTGGCCAGGGTGGCAGCGGACTTGGCCTTAGTATCACCTTCAACATTATCACTAATGTTCTTGGTGGAACCATTCATGTTTCCAGTGCCCCAGATCAAGGCTCCATATTTGAAATTAAATTACCGCTCATCGCACCCGGTGATCGCGATAGCAAAGATCCATTGTTCAACAATCGATAAAGTGCCATTCTTTATCGGAAATCACTCCAATATTCATTGCTAATCAACCAAGTTTTTTGCGATAATAGGAACGAAATCAGTAAGTGAGTTCGGAGCAGCAAGAAAAAATTGCTGCTCTCAAATATTGCATCGCAAAAAAAAGTATCTAAAGCGAACGTTTTTACTCCTAATACAACAGGTGACGCCCTCCGCATACGATATACTATCGCCTCATTTCATTGTGGGCAAAATCCCTCATAGCAACTTATCATGCGCCAATACCTCGATTTCATGCGTCACGTCAAAGATCACGGGACAAAAAAAACTGACCGTACCGGCACCGGCACGGTTTCAGTATTTGGCTACCAAATGCGGTTTGACCTCAACGAAGGTTTTCCTTTAGTAACGACCAAAAAATTGCATCTAAAGTCCATCGTCCATGAGTTAATTTGGTTTCTTGCAGGCTCCACCAACATTAAATACCTAAAAGATAACGGTGTATCTATTTGGGATGATTGGGCCGACAGTAATGGTGATCTGGGTCCTGTATATGGATCACAATGGCGTAATTGGCCAACGCCAGACGGCCAACATATTGACCAAATATCACAACTGATTGAACAGATTAAAAGCAATCCAGATTCTCGGCGCCTGATCGTATCTGCGTGGAATGTCGCCGATATCCCACAAATGAAGTTACCACCTTGTCACGCTTTGTTTCAATTTTATGTTGCCGATGGTAAACTTTCGTGTCAACTTTATCAGCGCAGTGCCGATATCTTTTTAGGTGTGCCGTTCAACATTGCTTCCTATGCTTTGCTCACCCATATGGTCGCCCAGCAGTGCGGACTTGGCGTTGGAGAGTTTATTTGGACCGGTGGTGATTGTCATTTGTATTCCAACCACATGGAACAAGTTGCGGAACAGCTTTCACGGACGCCACTACCCTTACCAAAATTGAACATAAAACGGCAACCGCCAAGTATCTTTGACTACCAATTTGATGACTTTGAATTCAATAATTATGAATTCCATCCACATATCAAAGCACCTGTTGCAGTTTGATACAAGAGATTATTTATTATGTCATCAATAAGTATTATCGTTGCCTTTGATCTGCAACGCGGCATCGGAATCAATAACAAACTCCCTTGGCATCTGCCCGAGGATCTTGGTCATTTTAAAAAAATGACTAGTGGGCACCCTATTATCATGGGAAGAAACACCTTTGAATCGATCGGCAGAGCACTGCCAAATCGACGCAACATAGTCGTTACAAGAAACTCAAATTGGCACCATGATGGCGTCGAAACAGTGAACTCTTTGCAGCAAGCGAGGTCTTTGGTGAACGAGCAAGACGCGTTCATTATTGGCGGTGCGCAGATTTATCAACAATCGTTAGCATTCGCCGATCGCTTGGTGATTACAGAAATACAAGAACAATTCGCTTGTGATGCATTTTTTCCACCAATTGATTTCACGGCCTGGAAAGAAATTGCGAGAGAGGATCGTTCCTCTGCGACACAGAATTTACGTTATTCATTTGTAACTTACGAAAAATTATAGGATCTTACATGTCAAGCGATGAATTTCACGTGCACGGCCCGCACGACCACGAAGTAGAACATGCAGCAGCGCATGGCAATGATGAATTTGCAAGCCGCATTGCGGTTATGACAGCGATATTAGCTACGATAGGCGCTTTGTTTGGTTATGAAGGTGGTGCAACCCAAAACAATGCGGCAATGTATAAAAATGAAGCCGCAATTAAAAAAACAGAAGCTTCCAATCAATGGAATTTTTACCAATCCAAATCGAATAAGCAAAACTTGGCGGAGTTAGCAATCAGCCTGCCGGGCGTCGATGCGGAAAAATATAAGTCAGAAGTAACTCGTTACAAGTCAGAAAAAGAAGAAATCAAGAAAAAAGCAGACGAACTTGAGGCAGAAGCCACTAAATGGGAAGAAGCTTCAGAACTTGAATTACACCAGCACCATCGCTGGGCACAAGCAATGACTGCTGTGCAAATTGCTATTTCATTAGCAGCAATGACCTTGCTCACTAAAAAGAAATGGTTGCAATACACTTCTTACGGTGTTGCAGGAATTGGCGCTATACTGGCAGGACTTGCTTGGCTTCATATTTAATTAAAATAAAGAAAAAACAAAATGAAAAAGCTCCTTGGCATTTTACTACTCGCAGCTAGTTGCGCAGCACAAGCGCAAACGTCCGAGTTCGTTCAAACCATTCCCGAATATTATTTACCAAAAGATATCAATTTTTCATTGGGCGGTGTGGTTCTATTTACCCCTAAATACACTGGATCAAACGAACGAAAGGCACGAGTCTACCCTCTGTTTGATACGCAATGGAAAAATGGTGCTTTTTTTAGCTCAGTAAATGGCTTAGGCTATAACTTTTCAAAAGATCCATCCATTCAGTATGGCTTACGGATAACAGTAGAAGCAGCGCGTGACGAATCCTCTTCGCCTAAACTTCAAGGATTAGGTGATGTAGACACCGCAATTGAGCCTGGTGCGTTCCTCAATTACAACGTCAATCAAAACTATTCATTACTGTCATCAATCCGGTATGGATCGGGAGTCGGTCACAACGGTATGCAGACCACTGTCGGTGCGCGTTTCACGACAGCGCTGAATGATCAACATCGGATTACTGCAACGCTAAGAGCCAATTGGGTAAATGCGGCGTATATGCAGTCCTATTTTGGCGTTAATGAACAACAATCCATCAATAGCGGTTACACGCCATACACACCTAGTTCAGGTCTCACTGATATCAAGTTAAGTACTAGTTGGCACTGGACCATCGACGCTAACTGGTCGTTAACGACCGGCGCTTCAGTCAGTCGCTATACGTCCGAAGTGACTAAGAGTCCATTTGTATTTGAAAAAACACCGATTAGCGTATTTTCTGCAGCAAGCTATCGCTTCTAATTGGTCTTGATGAATTGATCGATTTTGTTTAGTTAATATTAAAAAAAATGAGCGCACCAAGCGCTCATTTTTTTTGCCTCACCCAAATAGACCGCGCTTGCGCAGCTAAATTAAATTCGTTAAATTTCATTTTACTTAACGCTATAGATAGTTTAATAGCAAGTAAATGACAATCACATGAAATTATCAATTGAATGTGAAAAAATGAGCTTTTTTTTCACATAAACCACCGCATATCTGAGAGAATTCGGTTCGTTTAAGAATGACGTAAATGTGATTGTCTATCGCACTTACGTGCTCCTCTTTTTGAATTTTTTCGGCGCGCAAGCGGTTGATTTAACTTGCCCAGGCGTCTCCCATGTACTAAGTCTTTTGGAGACCACCATGAAATTCCGCTTCCCCATCGTCATTATTGACGAAGATTTCCGTTCAGAAAATACTTCCGGCCTAGGCATCCGTGCACTCGCTGATGCCATTGAAACAGAAGGCATGGAAGTGTTAGGCGTCACCAGCTATGGTGACCTTTCTCAGTTTGCCCAACAGCAATCACGAGCGTCCGCATTTATTCTATCTATCGATGATGAAGAATTCGGTGCTGGTACGTCTGAAGAAACAGATTACGCGCTGAAATCTTTGCGCGCCTTCGTAGAAGAAATTCGCTACAAAAATGCGGATATTCCTATTTATCTGTACGGTGAAACCCGCACTTCGCGCCATATTCCTAACGATATCTTGCGCGAACTGCATGGCTTTATTCACATGTTTGAAGATACGCCAGAATTCGTGGCTCGCCACATCATTCGCGAGGCGCGTTCATACCTGGACAGCCTGGCACCACCATTCTTCAGAGCCTTGGTACATTATGCCAACGATGGCTCTTACTCTTGGCACTGCCCAGGCCACTCAGGTGGCGTCGCGTTTTTGAAGTCACCAATCGGCCAGATGTTTCATCAATTTTTTGGCGAAAATATGCTGCGTGCGGACGTTTGTAACGCCGTCGAAGAGCTCGGTCAGTTACTAGATCACACTGGCCCAGTCGCCGCCTCAGAACGTAATGCTGCCCGCATTTTCAATGCTGATCATTGTTACTTCGTGACAAACGGCACCTCGACCTCAAACAAAATGGTATGGCACTCGACCGTAGCGCCAGGTGACATTGTGGTCGTTGATCGCAACTGCCACAAATCAATTTTGCACTCGATTATCATGTGCGGCGCTATCCCTGTATTCCTGATGCCGACACGTAATCATCTCGGCATTATCGGCCCTATCCCGCTGGAAGAATTCAGCATGGAAAGCATACAGAAAAAAATTGAAGCCAATCCGTTTGCACGTGAAGCAAAGAATAAAAAGCCACGTATTCTTACTATCACCCAATCAACGTACGACGGTGTGTTATACAACGTTGAAGTGTTAAAAGATTTGCTCGATGGACAGATCGACACATTGCATTTCGATGAAGCGTGGTTGCCGCATGCAACGTTCCATGACTTTTACAAAGACATGCACGCAATCGGCAAAGATCGTCCACGCGCAAAAGAATCGATGATTTTCTCCACCCAATCGACCCACAAATTATTGGCTGGTATTTCACAAGCATCGCAAATTCTGGTGCGCGAATCAGAAACACGCAAGCTCGATAAAGATAGCTTCAATGAAGCTTATCTGATGCATACATCAACTTCACCACAATATTCGATCATCGCTTCCTGCGACGTCGCTGCAGCGATGATGGAAGCACCTGGTGGTACTGCGCTGGTGGAAGAGTCGATTCTGGAAGCACTGGATTTCCGTCGTGCGATGCGTAAAGTGGATCAGGAATGGGGTAAAGACTGGTGGTTCCAGGTTTGGGGACCGGAGGAATTCGCTGAAGATGGCATCGGTTCACGCGAAGATTGGATTATTCGTGCGGAAGACGACTGGCATGGTTTTGGCAAGTTAGCCGCTGGATTTAACATGCTCGACCCGATCAAAGCAACCATCGTCACCCCTGGCTTATCTCTCGAAGGTAAATTTGGTGAGACCGGTATTCCGGCATCTATCGTCACCAAATATCTGGCAGAACATGGCGTTATTGTTGAAAAATGTGGTCTGTACTCTTTCTTTATTATGTTTACCATCGGCATTACAAAAGGCCGTTGGAATACTTTACTAACCGCATTGCAGCAATTCAAAGATGACTACGATAAGAACCAGCCAATCTGGCGCATTTTGCCAGAGTTTGCCGCTGCCAATCCGCGTTATGAGGGTGCTGGACTCAAAGACTTGTGCCAAGGCATCCATGAAGCGTATAAAGGGCATGACGTCGCACGTCTGACGACAGAAATGTATCTATCGGACATGCAGCCTGCAATGAAACCATCAGACGCGTTTGCTATGATGGCGCATCGTGAAATCCAGCGCGTGTCGATCGATGAATTGGAAGGTCGTGTCACTGCAATTTTGCTGACACCGTATCCACCAGGTATCCCACTGTTGATTCCAGGCGAACGCTTCAACCGCACCATCGTTGACTATCTCCGTTTTGTGCGTGATTTCAACGAACGCTTCCCTGGCTTTGAAACAGATTGCCATGGCTTAGTGAAAGCAGAAGTTGATGGTAAACGTGGTTATTTTGTCGATTGCGTCAAGTCAGCTGCTGAAACTAATAAATAACGACGAACGAAGAACGACGAACGAAGAACAAAGAACGACCCATTTTCACCCTTCTTTTGTTGCAAAAATGGCCTGAAATATTACATTTTCAGGCCATTTTTTCATTTCTCAAGCACAACAATTGCACTTCAATTATGATTCATTAATCGAACTCCTTTAGCCATGCTAATTTTGCTCAGCAATGAAGTGGTATTCACGCAAAGCATGAAGTTCTCACATAGAGATTACGGATATAACAGATGGGTGAAGTACAAGGTTTAATGCCGCTAAAGCATTCTGAAATAAGCGTCGGCCAAACCATCAACTGGGCGATCTACAATCAGGATGGTCAGGTATTATTTGAAGCAGGATTACATATAGAAGACCAACAGCAACTTAATCACTTGCTAGAGGTAGGCTATTGTGAAGCCGATATGCTCTGGGATAGTATTCCTTCAAAAATTGACTTAGCCGAAAAACCAGCAACGGAAACGTCCTCTCAAAAGCCTGCTGAAGAACTCAATAAAGAATCGATCATTGAACTCGATAGCGTTCGTTGGACGGTCGGCGAAGTGTTTTATCTACAGACACACGATCAAGTAGCAACCCGTTATACCGTCCGTTTAATTGGCTTTGTCAAAAATAAATCCTTGCTAGTGACTGCACCGACTGTAAACGGAAAATCGGTGATGATACGGGAAGGTCAGACCTTTATCATTCGGGCGTTTCCTGGCAAAAAAGCGTATGCATTCACTGCATCGTTAATAAAATACGTGTTTTCCCCACACGACTATTTACACCTCAGTTACCCGAAGCAAGTCCGCTCAACAACCATACGTCAAGGTGCCCGCGCGAACGTGAAAATTATCGCTTCCGTGACAATTGGCGATCCCGAACAAACTGCTGCCGCCACATTAGGTGATTTGAGCATGGGAGGGACATCGGGCATCATTAAGAGACAACTCGGCCAAAAAGGCGACACTGGCGTGATCAAATTCAAAGTCAATGCTGCCGGCAACGATGAATTTTTGACACTAAAAACTATATTGCGCTCGATTGCGCCAACTGACAACAGCACAGAATTTCGCCATGGGTTTGAATTTACTGACGTGTCACCGCAAGCAACATTAATTCTATCAGCATTCGTCCATCAAACTTTGGCGGAGATGGATTAGCCAAACATCAGGCAACCAGACTGATGGTCGGTCGACCATTTAGTCCTCAATCTCTTTTTTTAAAGAATTTTGCTGGGCAGCGATTGCTCTGAGTTTATCCTTCTTACTTGGTCGATGGCCTTTGATCCCGCCGTGAACATCGAGCACTGTGGGCGGTTGTTGCATTGATTCCTGAGCTTCAAATCCCGGAATGCTTTCTAAGGTCAGATGTAACTGCTGTTTGCGCGAGATAGTATGAAAATGGGCCTGCGACTCTGCGCTCACAAAGCTCAGGGCCACACCGCTCGCGCCTGCACGACCAGTGCGACCTATTCGATGGGTGTAGTCATCAACAGAACGCGGCAGATCATAATTTACAACTACCTTTAGATCTGCAATATCAATACCGCGCCCTGCAAGGTCTGTTGCCACAACCACTTTCACGCGGGCGGCTTTAAAGTCGGCTAGCACCTGCTCCCTCTTACCTTGACTTAGTTCGCCGTGAAACGGCTCTGCCGCTATATCGAGTCGACGTAATTTGGTCGAAATGAGATCCGCTGAATATTTTGTCGCCACAAAGACCAATACCCGTTTCCAGCCTTCGCTTTTAATCAGGTGGCGCAGTAGCTGCGTGCGACGCGAAGCATCGACAGAAATTGCTCGTTGCAAAATATCTGGCTTGACATCGATTGCATCATCGACACGAATCCGTGCTGGCGACACGCACAATTCAAACGCCAGTGTCTCAACATTTGGGGCAAACGTCGCTGAGAACAGGAGATTTTGACGCGATTTTGGCAATAAGTCCAAAATGCGCTGCAACTCATCGGCAAAACCCAATTCCAGCAATCGATCCGCCTCATCCAGCACCAAGGTGGCAACCTGCGATAAGGACAAAGCATTCTGGTTAATCAGATCAAGCAGGCGACCAGGCGTCGCAATTACAATATCTGCACCACCACGCAAATGCATCATCTGGGGATTAACAGATACCCCCCCAAAGAGCACCGCCAACTTAACTTCTTGCGCAATGTGTTTGGCTAAGTCTTCGAGGGTCGCAGCTACCTGCGTCGCTAATTCGCGCGTCGGTACAAGAATCAAAGCCTGAATTTGTCGAGGGCGCGCTGATGGGCGCAAGGTTTGAAGCAACGGTGCACAAAATGCCAACGTTTTACCAGAACCGGTTTGCGCTTGGGCAATGATGTCTTTGTTTTCTAAAATGGCAGGAATAGCAGCCGATTGCACTGGCGTCGGCTCGACGTAATTTAAATGAGCGATCGAAGATAACAGTGCTGGCGACAAACCAAGGTGTGAAAATGACATATGGATATACTTTACCGGTGAGCGATCAAAGCTGACGCTCACTCAAAGAGAACGATTATTTACCAACGTGGCAAATAAAATTTAAAACTGACATATTTTTGAAAAAGGCGGGGAGTATATTCAAAAACACCTTAATTTAACCAGAAAAATTAAGGATCATTTATTTTACTCCCCTCCAGTATCAAACGATGATAACGCGATCGAGAGTACTTTTAAGAACGATTTTACAGAAACGATTCAGGTGACCATAAGGACAAGCACTTCACTTAGATTGTTTCTGCGCTGTTTCGCGATCGCGCTCCATGACTTTAATCTGGCGCAGCAGTGTTTTTCCCTCAAGCGATATTCTTTGCAAGACGGGCAAATATTGACGACGCTCGACCTTAATTTCCTTAAGACAATCATTCACAAAAAAAGTGTTGTAACAATGGTGTTCAGCAACCACATACCAATTCTGTAGTCGCTCTTGTGCCTTAGAACTTTCCTCTATGGCGCGATTAGCGGCCTCGCTGCTTTGAATTCCACCGATGGGAAAGCGCTCATCTAAAGCATGTACAAGCTGTGAAATTTCGACTAACTCATGCTTGCCATCGTCAGCGAGGGCACAGTCATGGAAACTCAAAAAACTTGCGAGCAGCAAGCAAACAGCGAAAGACGAGGAAAAAAAACGAGAAAATTTTGTCATCAAGTTAATGAGTCTGCAAGTTGGCGTTGGTCGGCATCCATGTATTCTTTAGATTGCATTTCGATGATACGGGATACTGTTCTGTGAAATTCATTCGACAAAGTACCTTGAGTATAAAGCAACTCAGGTGCCACTTCTGCCGACATAATGAGTTTTACTTTGTTGTCGTAAAAGACGTCGATTAACCACGTAAAACGACGTGCTTCTGAAGACATTGATGCCGACATCGACGGAATCGAAGACAATATAACGGTATGAAACCTGCTGGCAATTTCAAGATAATCATTTTGCGATCTTGGACCACCGCACAAGGTATTAAAATCAAACCAGATAACGCCCCCTGCCCTTCGTAAAGACTTCAGATTGCGCCCTTCGATGTCCACATGCGGGTCCTCATCTTTCGTATCGGCAATACGGGCAAAGCTATCGCGCAAAGCCTTATCTGTGGTGGCATTGAGCGGCGTCAAATACGCTTGCACTTGCTCCAAAGCCCGCTTACGATAATCATTACCGGAATCGACATTCATCACATCGAGGCGTTCCTTTAAGAGCGCAATCGTTGGCAACATCCGATCTCGATGCAAGCCATCTGGATAGAGCGTGTCAGGTTGATAATTAGAGGTCATCACAAAAGACACACCATTGTCAAACAAGGCTTTCAGCAGATTGTAAAGCAGCATTGCGTCGGCGACATCAGACACATGGAATTCATCAAAACAGATCAGACGGTATTTTTTTGCGATTTGACGTGCGACTTCGTCAAGCGGATTTGCCACACCTTTGAGTTCATCTAACTGACGATGCACAGAGCGCATGAATTCATGAAAATGCAACCGTGTTTTGCGCACTACTGGCACAACGGAATAAAAACTATCCATTAAAAAGGATTTGCCGCGCCCTACACCGCCCCACATGTAAACACCACGCGGCACTTCTGGCCGGGTGATCATGCGTGTCAACTTATTGGCGCGTTTTCCCTTGTAAAACACCCACTCTTCATAGGCGGTTTGCAGACGATCGACCGCACGCTTCTGCGCCTCATCCGCTGTGAATCCACGTTGCGTTAATGCATCCTGATAGAACTCTTGAACATCCATGATCTGTTTTCTCAAGCTGATTCCAGGACGCAAAACAATTGACGCGCCGGGAACAGCATTACTAAGTAGCGCAATGCGCTGCATTTA
Source organism: Undibacterium sp. SXout20W (assembly GCF_049340285.1). Lineage (NCBI taxonomy): Bacteria > Pseudomonadati > Pseudomonadota > Betaproteobacteria > Burkholderiales > Oxalobacteraceae > Undibacterium > Undibacterium sp. SXout20W. The sequence goes on from NZ_JBMPPH010000005.1 coordinate 100,682, forward strand.
CCTGCTTTCACCGCACAATAATTAAATTATTGGCGACACATACAAAACATTCGAAACATACAAAACATTCGAAACATTCGAGGGTGACGATTGAGTCAGCCCAATTACTCACCTGATCGGGTTCTCTGAAACAAAAATGGACGAGTACCTGACTCGTCCATTTTACTGAGCCACATTAAGGCAAACTCAGCATATTTTCAAACTACGTTCAATTAGAAATTCAATGAACGTTTATCAACTGCCAAAGCCGCTTCCTTCGTTGCTTCTGACAATGACGGATGCGCGTGGCAAATGCGTGCGATATCTTCGGAAGAAGCGCGGAATTCCATCGCCACTACCGCTTCAGAAATCAATTCAGACGCCATTGGGCCAACAATATGTACGCCCAGAATTTCATCGGTTGTCGCATCGGCCAGGAATTTCACCATACCGGATGTATCGCCTAAAGCACGTGCGCGACCATTCGCCATAAATGGGAAAGTGCCTGCTTTGTATGCAACGCCGTCAGCTTTCAATTGCTGTTCAGTACGACCAACCCAGGCGATTTCCGGGGAAGTGTAAATAACCCAAGGAATCGTATTGAAATTGACGTGACCATGTTGACCAGCGATACGCTCAGCGACCGCAACACCTTCTTCTTCAGCTTTGTGTGCCAGCATTGGGCCACGCACCACGTCACCAACTGCCCACACGTTTGGCAAGTTAGTTTTGCAATCACCATCAACAGCGATGAAACCACGCTCATCCAGAGCCAGGCCAACGCCTTCAGCATTTAAGCCATTTGTATTTGGTGTGCGACCAATGGAGATAATCAACTTATCGAATACCGCTTTATGCTCCGCGCCTTTGTCATCCGTGTAATTGACAGTAACGTCTTTGCCGCTATTGACGATTTCACCGATCTTCACGCCGAGGTTAATTGACAAACCTTGCTTAAGGAACAGCTTGTGAGCTTCTTTTGCGATCTGCTCATCAACTGCACCCAAGAAGGTTGGCAATGCTTCGAGCACTGTCACTTCTGCACCCAGACGACGCCATACGCTACCCATTTCCAGGCCAATAACACCCGCGCCAATCACGCCGAGCTTTTTCGGTGTCTCAGCAATATTCAGCGCGCCTTCGTTGGACAACACGTTGACTTCATCAAACGGTGTACCTGGCAATGCACGTGCGTTGGAACCAGTCGCAACGATGATGTGCTTACCAGTAACTGTTTCTTCGGTTTTGCCGGAAACTTTGATTTCGTAACCAGCAGCATCCGCTTTCACGAAAGATCCAAGGCCGTGGAAGAAAGTCACTTTATTCTTTTTGAACAAAAATAAAATGCCGTCATTATTTTGCTTAACGATCGTGTTTTTGCGACCCAACATTTTCGCCACGTCCATACCCAAACCAGAAACCTGGATACCATGATCCGCAAATGCGTGACCAGCGTGCTCAAAATGTTCGGAAGACTGCAACAATGCTTTAGATGGAATGCAACCCACGTTAGTGCAAGTACCACCAGGTGCAGGGCCACCTTTTTCGTTACTCCACGCATCGATACATGCGGTCGAGAAACCCAGTTGTGCAGCGCGAATTGCTGCAATATAGCCACCAGGGCCGCCGCCGATAACGACGACATCAAATTGTTTACTCATGAAATTATCCTGAATTTTATTTATAGCCGACTATCTTTTCATCGTCCGTAATTCAAACTGAGGTCTGAACAAACGGACGAAAGAACATCACTCTTCTTCCGGAACAAAAATCCACGCCAGCAAATAGGCAAGCATTCCCGTCCCTACGCATAGTGCGAAGAACACGAAAATCAATCGCCAGATCCACGACTCCAAACCAGTGAATTTCCCCAGACCACCACAAATACCACCCAACCATTTGTCGTCCTTTGAACGACGGAAACGATTGATTTGATTGAGTGCGTCATCGTCACCTGAAAACGAAGAAGACGCAGACTGATTGGTAGAGGCTCCCGCCCCGACTTGGTCGAGGAGCTTGGCTTTTGCTTGCGCGAACTCTGCATCAGACAGAGCGCCTGACCGATGCAGTTCGTGCAAACGTTGAATATCGTCAGCGATGTTCACGTTGATAGCCTTTGATCAATGATTACAGATCTAACAACAGACGTGATGGATCTTCGAGCGCGTCTTTCATTGCGACCAGAGCCAACACTGCTTCACGACCATCAATGATACGGTGATCGTAGGACATGGCGAGGTAGTTCATTGGACGGATGACGATCTGACCATTTTCAACTACAGCGCGATCTTTGGTCGCATGCACACCCAAAATTGCAGATTGTGGTGGGTTGATGATCGGTGTCGACAACATAGAACCGAAAGTACCGCCATTCGAAATCGAGAATGTACCGCCTGACAAATCGTCCAGAGTCAATTTACCGTCTTTCGCTTTCGCACCAAATTCGCCGATTTTCTTTTCAATATCAGCGATCGACATTTGGTCAGCATTGCGCAAAATAGGAACGACCAGGCCACGTGGTGAACCAACTGCAATACCAATATCAAAGTAACCGTGGTAGACGATATCATTACCATCAACGGAAGCATTCACGATTGGGTATTTTTTCAGCGCAGCAACTGCCGCTTTAACAAAGAAGGACATGAAGCCGAGCTTAACGCCGTGCTCTTTTTCAAATTTATCTTTGTACTTATTGCGCAAATCCATCACTGGCGCCATGTTGACTTCATTGAATGTCGTCAGAATTGCGTTAGTGGACTGCGACTGAACTAAACGCTCAGCAATACGTGCACGCAAACGGCTCATTGGAACGCGTTCTTCAGGACGATCACCAAGGCTTGCCAATGTTGGCGCTGCAACTTGTTGCAATGCTGGCTTCGTCGCCACCGGAGCAGCCAAAGGCGCAACAACAGGTGCTGCTTTCCCAGCTACTGCTGCCAATGCGTCACCTTTTGTAACACGGCCATCTTTGCCCGAACCATCAACCTGACCTGCGGACAAGCCGTTTTCAGCCAGAATTTTTGCGGCGGCTGGCATAGCAATCCCTGCTGATGACTTTGCATCAGCTGCTACAACAGAAGCAGGAGCAGCTGCAACTGCAGCAGGAGCTGCCTGGGTGGCGCTAGCGGCAGCAGAAGCGTCTGTATCGATGATAGCGATAATTTCGCCAGCAACAACCGTGCTACCGTCGCCTTTAATGATTTGTGTGACCACACCAGCATCAGGTGCTGGTAATTCCAAAACCACTTTATCCGTCTCGACATCGATCAGATTTTCGTCACGAGTGACTGCCTGACCAACCTTTTTATGCCACGTCAATAAAGTTGCTTCTGCAACAGACTCAGATAACTGAGGAACTTTTACTTCGATAATTGCCATTTTTTACTCTCCGATTCGGGTAGCCAAACGCTGCCACAACATCTGCAGCAGCGTCGCTTCATTTATTTAGTGAGGACAAAGCCTTTGAGCTTGGAAAATGCGGTTTCCAACAATGCTTTTTGTTGCGCATAGTGCTTGTCGTAATAACCGACAGCTGGCGATGCACTTGCTGGACGACCTGCGTAGGCCAATTTTTGACCCTCTTCCAGACTTTCAAAAATATTGTGCTGGATCTGGAACCAAGGTCCCTGATTTTGCGGCTCATCTTGCGCCCAAACCAATTCAACCATATTAGGGAACTTTTTCAGTTCTGCCACAAAGCTCTTGTGTGGGAATGGATAGAGCTGTTCCACACGGATAATGGCAGTATCAGCCTGAGCACGTTCTTTACGTGCATTCACTAAATCGTAATAAACTTTACCGGAGCAAGCGATGACGCGTTTGACTTTCTTCGCATCGATTTTTTCATCCACTTCACCGATGACAGTATGGAAACTGCCTTTCGACAATTCCGACAATGGTGAACCAGCATCTTTATTACGCAGCAAGGATTTTGGTGTCATGATGACCAAAGGCTTGCGGAACTGACGGATCATTTGACGACGCAACAGATGGAAAATCTGTGCTGCAGTCGTTGGCTGAACCACTTGCATGTTGTTGTCAGCGCACAGTTGCAAAAAGCGTTCTGGACGAGCAGATGAATGCTCCGGACCTTGGCCTTCGTAACCGTGTGGCAACATCATCACCAAACCAGAAGCACGACCCCACTTCACTTCGCCGGAGCTAATGAACTGATCGATCACGACTTGCGCGCCGTTAGCGAAATCGCCGAACTGTGCTTCCCAGATTGTCAGTGTATTTGGTTCTGCCGTCGAGTAACCGTATTCAAAGCCCAATACCGCTTCTTCCGACAATACAGAGTCGATCACTGTGAATGGTGCCTGGTTGTCCGAGATGTTTTGCAGTGGGATGTAAGTACCTGAATCCCAGCGTTCACGATTTTGGTCATGCAATACTGCATGACGGTGAACGAAAGTACCACGACCCGCATCTTGACCAGTCAGACGAATTGGATAGCCAGAAGACACCAGAGATGCATAGGCAAGATGTTCACCCATACCCCAATCCAGATTCATCTCGCCGCGACCCATTGTTGCGCGGTCGCCCAATACTTTTTCTACCAGACTATGTGGCTTGAATCCTGCAGGAACCGTAGTAATACGCTCTGCCAAACGCTTCAATTCTGTCGTTGGGACAGCCGTATCAGCAGCGTCAGTCCATTTACGATTGAGGAAAGGAATCCAATCCACAGCGTATTTGTTTTTGAAGTTAGAAATCACCGGATCGTGCGTATGCTTACCAGCATCCATCGCGTCACGGAATTCTTTCACCATCGCGTCGCCGCCGTCGGCTGGGATCGTGCCTTGTGCAGATAATTTATCTGCATACAATTTACGAGTGCCTGGATGTTGACCGATTTTTTTGTACATCAGTGGCTGCGTCAGTGCTGGTGTATCTTGTTCGTTGTGACCCAATTTACGGTAGCAAATAATGTCAACAACAACATCTTTCTTGAATTCCATACGGTAATCAAGAGCGATTTGAGTTGCCAGAACGACTGCTTCCGGATCATCAGCATTCACATGCAATACAGGCGCTTCGATCATTTTTACAACGTCGGAGCAATACAAGGTAGAACGTGAATCACGCGGATCAGATGTTGTGAAACCGATCTGGTTGTTAATCACGATGTGCATCGTACCGCCAGTACCGTAGCCGCGCGTCTGTGCCAGATTCAGTGTTTCCATGACCACGCCCTGCCCCGCGAAAGCGGCATCACCGTGCACGAGGATAGGTAATACTTGCGCGCCTTCTTTGTCGCCACGACGATCCATACGGGCTTTAACAGATCCCTCAACCACTGGATTAACGATTTCCAGATGGGATGGATTAAATGCCAGAGACAAATGGACTGGTCCACCAGGCGTCGACACGTCAGAAGAGAAGCCTTGGTGGTACTTCACGTCACCCGCTGGCAAATCGTCACCGTGTTTACCTTCAAATTCAGCAAACAAATCTTGTGGCATTTTGCCCAAGGTATTAACCAGGACATTCAGACGGCCGCGATGCGCCATACCAATAACAATTTCTTGCACGCCGCGTTCACCAGCGCGCTGGATGGTTTCATCCATCGATGCGATAAAGCTTTCACCACCCTCCAAAGAGAAGCGCTTTTGACCGACATAACGTGTATGCAAGTAACGCTCCAAGCCTTCTGCCGCTGTCAAGCGGTCAAGAATGTGCTTTTTCTTTTCTGCAGTAAAGTTTGGTGTGGAACGGATAGATTCGAGCTTTTGTTGCAACCAACGCTTTTCTGTCGGATCACTGATGTACATGAACTCAGCGCCGATCGAACGACAATAAGTATCACGCAAAGAATTAATCAAATCGCGCAGGGAAGCTGTTTCGCTACCAAAATAGGTATTGCTGATATTGAACTGAATATCCATATCAGCATCGGTAAAGCCATAAAAGCTTGGCTCTAACTCTGGTAAATTTGGACGTTCCTGACGTTGCAATGGATCCAGATTGGCCCAATGACTGCCCAAGAAGCGATATGCTGCGATCAATTGCTGAGCGGCAACGCGTTTGCGTCCCATTTCAGCATCAGCAGTGGCGCTTACAGTACGGATCGGACCTTGCTTAGCGCGTTCAGCGAAAGAGGCAATCACTGGAGCATGGGCGACGTCTGGTTTAGACGAACCGTCAACTGCAGGAACATGCTGCATCGCGTCGAAATAGGCGCGCCAGTTTTCAGGTACAGAACCAGGATTATTGAGGTAGGCTTCGTAAAGTTCTTCAACGTACGGCGCATTGCCGCCGAACAAGTACGAGTTAGCGTTATATTGTTGCATCATCTTGCTCACCTTTCTTCGCGTTTCGCGAGATTAGCGGGTTAATCTAACCTTCCGCGACACGGCCTGACCGGTTAGCGGATTGCACATCAAGTTGTGGGGAAGGGCTTGTTTCAAACTATTCTCGATTCAGAATCAAAATCCACATTCAAAACAAATATACTTTTTGAATCTAAAACGAAAAACACATCTAAAATTTACTTTCGAGCCGAAGCATAGCATATTTAACGCAGAAAAAAAAAGCGAGTCGCCATGACTCGCCCTTTTTCAATGCTGCACTGCGCACATAAATATGGATAAATATGCCATCGGCAGCATTTTTTTCTTAACGCTTATCAATAGCAACAACATCACGTTTCGCTGCACCAACAAATAATTGACGTGGACGGCCAATTTTTTGTTCTGGGTCAGAGATCATTTCTTTCCATTGAGCAATCCAGCCAACCGTCCGTGCCAGTGCAAAAATGCCAGTGAACAGTGCTGTTGGAATGCCTAATGCACGTTGCACGATGCCTGAGTAGAAATCGACATTTGGATACAACTTACGGCTAACGAAGTATTCGTCTTCCAGAGCGATTTTCTCCAACGCCATCGCCAATTTGAACAATGGATCATCTTGCAGGCCCAGTTCTTGCAGAACTTCGTAGCAAGTTTCACGCATCAATTTAGCGCGTGGATCGTAGTTTTTGTACACACGATGACCAAAACCCATCAGCTTAACGCCAGAGTTTTTGTCTTTAACTTGAGAAATAAAGTGAGTAATGTTGTCTACGCTACCAATTTCTTCCAGCATGCTCAGTGCTGCTTCATTCGCACCACCGTGCGCAGGTCCCCAGAGACATGCGATACCAGCAGCAATACATGCGAATGGGTTCGCGCCTGAAGAACCAGCCAGACGAACGGTCGATGTAGATGCATTTTGCTCGTGATCTGCGTGCAAAATCAAAATGCGATCCAACGCGCGCACTAATACTTCATTCACTTTGTACTCTTCGCATGGCGTCGAGAACATCATATGCATGAAATTTGCGCTGTAGGACAAGTCATTACGTGGATACACAAAAGGCTGACCGATAGAATACTTGTACGCCATCGCCACCAACGTTGGCATCTTTGCGATCAAACGAATCGCAGATACTTCACGGTGATGTGGATCGTTGATGTCCAGCGAATCGTGGTAGAACGACGACAACGCGCCTACTGTACCAACCAGCACTGACATCGGATGGGCGTCACGACGGAAACCACGGAAGAAAAATTGCATCTGTTCGTGAACCATCGTGTGTTTAGTCACTGTCGAAACAAATTCTTCTTTTTGTGCTGCATTTGGCAATTCACCATTCAACAGCAAATAGCATGTTTCAAGGAAATCGCCGCCATTGACAGCCAATTGTTCGATAGGATAACCACGATACAGCAACTCGCCTTTATCGCCGTCAATGTAAGTAATTGAAGAATTACATGCCGCAGTCGACATAAAACCCGGGTCATAAGTGAACTTGCCAGTCGCACCGTATAACTTACGAATATCAATTACATCAGGACCGATAGATCCTTTGTAAATTGGCATCTCCAACGATGGTGAACCATCGGAGAATGACAGGGTTGCTTTTGTTTCAGAATTAGTCATGGCTCTTCCTTCAGATAAGAGGTGAGTCGTTAATCAAAAAAACACAAAAAAAACTTTTATTGTCAGGCTACGCGCAGACGTGCAAGCAAAGCATGCACATGAGGCAAATCAACCTCATCCTGAGGCTCCTTCTTCGCCATAATCAAATCCATCAGGACGTTGTCAGACAACTCCATCAGGCGACTAAAAGCATCTACTTCATCGTCATTTAGACTCTCTTCATTTTCATCCAGGAACCGCGTCAATATCAGATCATTTTCCAACAAGCCACGACGGGCACGCCAGCGCAAACGAGCACGCTTTACCGGATCACTTTGATGGGAATCTTCCACAAGCTTAGACATATTAATTTCTCTTTTAATGCTTTCTATTTCATGCAACTCTTCAAATAGCCTCAAGAGTTGCATGAAATAGAAGCGGCACAACTGTGCGCCGCCTCCTTCGTCAATTAAACGGCGCGGCGAACCATTAACTCTTTGATTTTGCCAATTGCGCGGGTCGGATTCAGACCTTTTGGACAAACGTCAACACAGTTCATGATTGTGTGGCAGCGGAACAAACGGTACGGATCTTCCAGGTTATCCAGACGAGCACTCGTTGCCTCGTCGCGGGAATCGGCAATAAAGCGATACGCTTGCAACAAACCAGCAGGACCCACAAACTTGTCGGGATTCCACCAGAAAGATGGGCATGATGTCGAGCAGCATGCACACAAGATACACTCATAGAGGCCATCAAGCTCTTCACGTTCTGCTGGTGACTGCAAGCGTTCTTTTTCCGGAGGAATGGAATCATTCACCAAATAAGGCTTGATTGAGTTGTATTGCTTAAAGAATTGCGTCATATCGACGATCAGATCGCGAATAACTGGCAAACCCGGCAATGGGCGCAAAACGATAGGCTCGACTAACTCGTTTAAGTTCGTCGTGCAAGCCAGACCATTCTTACCATTAATGTTCATTGCGTCTGAACCACAAACGCCTTCACGGCAAGAACGACGCAACGCCAACGAGTCATCAACGTCAGACTTAATGCGCTGCAATGCATCCAACAACATTTTGTCTGTGTCTTGCAACTCAACCGTCAAGTCTTGCATGTAAGGCTTTGCATCCTTGTCCGGATCATATCGATAAATTTTAAATTTCAGTGTACGTGCCATGATATCTTCCTTGTGAGCCCTTATGGGCGCACGATAAATAGACTGCCTGACTTTGCCAGACAGTACATCTTCTCAATTTAGAATGTGCGAGCTTTAGGCTTGAACGTCTCAACTGTCAGCGGTTTAGTGACGACAGGTTTGTAATCAAGTCGATTGCCTTCGGAATACCACAGGGTGTGCTTCATCCAGTTTTCATCATCACGTTTTTCATAGTCACGGTGTGCATGTGCACCACGAGACTCTTTACGCGCTGCAGCAGAAGTAATCGTTGCTTTAGCTGTCTCGATCAAGTTATCCAATTCCAGTGCTTCTACACGTGCTGTGTTGAATACTTTGGATTTATCTTTGAAGGAAACATGCTTGCGACGTTCGTCGAGCACCATGATTTCTTTATAGCCTTCTTGCAGCAATTCGTCAGTACGGAAAACGCCGCAGTGGTGTTGCATAGTCTTGCGAATTGCGTTTGCAACGTCCTGAACACGTTCAGAACCAGTGCTATTTTCCAGCTTGGACAAACGGGACAAGGCCAAATCAGCTGCATCAGCAGGCAAATCTTTGTTGCTACGCGCTTTGAGATTACTTGCAACGATATGATTACCAGCAGCACGACCAAACACCAACAGATCGAGCAACGAGTTCGTGCCCAAACGGTTTGCACCATGGACAGAAACGCAAGCGCACTCACCGATCGCGTACAAGCCATTGACAACTTCACTACTGCCATTTTTAGGAGCAACTACCTGACCATAGATATTGGTCGGGATACCACCCATTTGGTAGTGAATTGTTGGAACGACTGGAATTGGTTCTTTCGTTGCATCGACGTTAGCGAATTTGTGCGCGATTTCCAGAATCGATGGCAAACGTTTTTGAATCGTATCAGCACCAATATGACGAAGATCAAGCATAACGTGGTCTTTATTCGGACCACAACCACGACCTTCTTTAATTTCCTGATCCATAGAACGGGAAACGAAGTCACGAGGTGCCAAATCTTTCAATGTCGGCGCATAGCGCTCCATGAAACGCTCACCCTGACTGTTAACCAGAATACCACCCTCACCGCGCACACCTTCGGTAATCAGCACGCCAGCACCAGCGACGCCGGTTGGGTGAAACTGCCAGAATTCCATATCTTCCAATGGCAAACCAGCACGCGCTGCCATACCCATACCGTCACCAGTATTGATAAATGCATTTGTGGAAGCTGCCCAGATACGACCAGCACCGCCGGTCGCGAAAATAGTCTGCTTCGCTTCCAGCATCATCACTTCGCCGGTTTCCATTTCCAGAGCAACCACACCCAAAACGTCGCCTTCGGCATCACGAATCAAATCGATTGCCATCCACTCAACGAAAAAGTGTGTGCGAGCACGAACGTTACGCTGATACAGGGTATGCAACAGAGCATGACCAGTGCGATCGGCAGCAGCACAAGCGCGCTGAACTGGTTTTTCACCAAAGTTAGCAGTGTGGCCACCGAATGGGCGTTGATAAATTGTACCGTCAGCGTTGCGGTCAAATGGCATACCAAAGTGTTCTAGTTCATAAACAACTTTTGGTGCTTCGCGACACATAAATTCAATGGCATCCTGATCACCGAGGTAATCCGAGCCCTTGACTGTGTCAAACATATGCCAGTACCAGTTATCTTCAGACATATTACCCAAAGAAGCACCAATACCACCTTGCGCAGCCACTGTATGTGAGCGCGTAGGAAACACTTTAGAAAGCACAGCAACGTTCAAGCCAGCTTCAGCCAATTGCAGCGAAGCACGCATACCTGAACCACCTGCACCGACGATTACCGCATCAAAACGACGGGTAGGAATTGTGGATTTAATTGCGGCCACTTTTATACTCTCCACAAAATCTGTGCGGCATAGCCCGCACTAGCAACCAGCCACAAAATGGTGGCAACCTGAAAGACCAAACGTAAAAATACGTTGTGCGTTACATAATCCATCCAGACGTCACGCATACCAACCCAAGCGTGATACAGCAGGCAAACCACAACAGCAAAAGTCGCCAATTTAAACCATTGATGCGCAAAAATTCCAGCCCAACCTACATAACTAAAATTACTACCAGTTAAAAATAACACCAGCAACAAAACAGTATAGATCGCCATTACGATCGCAGTTACACGCTGCGCCAACCAGTCACGCAACCCATAATGCGCGCCGACGACCAGGCGATTGGGTCCAATATTGTTATTTGCCATTTAAAATACTCCAAACAATTTCAAGGCTACCAGCGCTGCCAAAGCGAGGCTGACAGTCAAAACACTGGCTGCAGATTTACGTGCGGTATGCTTATCGAGACCGTAGTGAAGATCCATAAACAGATGGCGAACACCAGCGCAGAAATGATGCAAAAACGCCCATACCAATGCGAGAATCACCAACTTAACAAAAACACCTGATGTGAACGCTTGCAATTCTGCAAACGAAACTTCTGAAGTTAAGCTCTTGTCCAGCAAAAACAAAATGAAGGGCAACAACAAAAACATCAACATCCCGCTTATACGGTGCAAAATAGATACGAAGCCAGCCAACGGCAATCGGTACCCAGTTGCATCAATCAGGCGCATCACACCATAGCGTGGCCTGTTTTTCACTACTTCAGACATAAATAATCTCCCCATTAACTAGTCTGTACACAAAATCATGCAATTTTCGCTCATTTTGGTGCAATGCACCAACAAAAATTCACCCTGTTTATTCAGAATACCGTCATCTTAATACCAAAACTGACTATGTGCTGAGCGTCAATATATAAAACCGCACCAAAAACCATCAAAATTGATTCTCACGACAAACAAACTTGCCGTAACGATGTGCTAATGCACAAATACGACTACCGCAAACTGCCAAATTCGACTGCATTAACGATGGCGACGACGGCGTCAATTCGACTTGACGCAACTCAACTCAACTCAACTCATTTCGATAATGATGGTGAGAGGTCAAATAGAGTCCGCGCCTCAACTCTACTGGCTTATCTCCATACGTGAACGATACCCGCTCTACATTTAACAATGGCGTACCCAGAGGAATTGCCAGCAATTCAGAAACAACTTCATCCGCACACAACGCCCTGATCTGCTCTGACGCACGAATCATGTGCGTACCAAATTCGGACTCAAACAAGCCGTACATCGGCCCCTTGTATTCATTCAGACGCTCAGCAGTGAGGCCCTTAAAAATCGCGCCCGGCAACCAAAGATCATCCAAAATCGTTGGAACACCGGAAAATGATTGCACCCGACGAATAAAAACTACCGAATCACCTGATTTAATCTCAAGCAACCGTGCCACTTCAGCGGGTGCACGTAAGCGGCGAACCTCAATAATTTTATTTTCAGGATAATGTGGCACGCCTTCGTCCGGTGCCAGACGCAAAAAGCGAAATTGTGAACGTGCCTCATGGTGGGTTGCGACAAAAGTCCCCTTCCCCTGACGCCGCACAACCAAGTTTTCCGCTGAAAGCTCATCAATCGCCTTGCGCACCGTGCCTTGACTCACTTTAAAACGTGCAGCCAATTCAATTTCGCTAGGAATTAACTCGCCAGGCTTCCATTCGCCAGATTGCAAACTTTGCGTGATCAACGATTTTATCTGCTGATATAAAGGACTAAACGTCGGGGACAAACTTGCCGCAGATGCGGCAACGCCGGAACCGGAACTCGTTAAGTTCGTAGGTGAAATGTTTGCATTTGGCGTATTTGAAGTCATAGTTCGCAATTTCACCACAAAAACACCCGTGCCGTCTACAACTAAAGCTAAGTAATATGTCTTATATAAGACATAAGATAGTCATTGACACATAGCACCACAACACCTAAACTTCCGAAAAATTATGAAAAGCACGTTGGGTTTGTGATTGCGATCTCATTAACCTACTTCAGCAATATAGTGCGAACTTGAGCAATGTAAAGTTGAAAACGCTACTCAACGCAAATTATCGGGAAATTTAAGCAAAAATTCACCGCGAATTTGGCTGACGAGTATTGCGTTAGGCGGTATCATTAAATATTTACAAGCTGGGGCGTTCCTCGCTCAGCAAAGTTTGAACATCGTTTTTTACCTCACCTCGGAGATGCATCATGGCGAAATCCCCTATGCGCGTAGCTGTAACTGGCGCCGCTGGCCAAATCGGTTATTCACTGTTGTTCCGCATTGCTAATGGCGACATGCTTGGCAAAGATCAACCAGTAATTTTGCAATTGCTTGAAATCCCTGACGAAAAAGCGCAAAAAGCGCTCAAAGGCGTCATGATGGAAATCGATGATTGCGCATTCCCATTGCTGGCTGGCATGACTGCACACAGCGATCCAATGACAGCATTTAAAGATATCGATGTGGCTTTGTTGGTTGGCGCGCGTCCTCGCGGCCCAGGCATGGAACGTAAAGACCTGCTCGAAGCCAACGCACAGATTTTCACTGTACAAGGTAAAGCATTAGATGCAGTTGCATCACGCAATGTTAAAGTTTTGGTCGTTGGCAATCCAGCCAACACGAACGCATACATCGCGATGAAATCAGCACCATCTCTGCCAGCTAAGAACTTTACTGCGATGCTGCGCTTGGATCACAATCGTGCGTTGTCACAAGTTTCTGCAAAAATTGGCAAACCAGTTTCCGCAATCGAAAAACTGTGTGTCTGGGGTAACCACTCTCCTACAATGTACGCTGACTATCGTTTTGCGACAGCTGACGGCGCAGCGGTAAAAGATCTGATCAATGATCAAGTCTGGAACAAAGACGTATTCTTGCCAACCGTCGGCAAACGCGGTGCAGCGATCATTGAAGCACGTGGCTTGTCATCAGCCGCTTCTGCAGCGAATGCAGCAATTGATCATGTGCGTGACTGGGTTCTCGGCACAAATGGCAAGTGGACAACGATGGGTATTCCATCGGATGGCTCTTATGGCATCCCAGAAGGCACAATGTTCGGCTTCCCTGTGACAACAGAAAACGGCGAATACACGATTGTTCAAGGTTTGGAAATCGATGAATTTTCACGTGAACGTATCAACATCACTCTCAAAGAATTGCAAGAAGAGCGTGATGGCGTTAAACACTTGGTAGGCTAATCGACATAAGGTCAGGGCGGAATGGACATCTTCCAAACCGCCCTCCTTCACTGCAATTTTTAAAGACTGATGCATCCATCCCGCGCCTTATTTCAGGATCAGTTAACACCGGCATTCTTACCGGTTTGCGATCACTATGCGGGCTCGGAAAAATTAATGCGCAAGTCAATGGCACTGCAACAAGAGCTTGGGCCAGTATTTGATATTACTTTTGACTGTGAAGATGGCGCCGCGACCGGCAATGAAGTAAATCATGCCAGGTTGGTGAGCGAATTACTCAACAGCGACCAAAATCATCACAATCGCATCGGCGTGCGTGTACATGATATCCAACATGATGCTTTTGATCAGGATTTATCGATCATCATACCGGCTACCGCTAAGAAACTTGCCTATATAGTTTTGCCAAAGGTCGACTCTGCCGACCAGGTAGAAAAAGCAATTGAACAAATTAATCACTATGCTTCTTCTGCAGGCAGAAGTAGATTACCTGTTCACGTTTTAATTGAAACACACGAAGCACTTGCAAATGTGATGTCCATTGCGGCGCTTCCTCAAGTTGAATGCCTCTCATTTGGTATCATGGATTTCGTATCCTCTCATTTTGGCGCCATCCCATCATCGGCGATGCGTTCACCGGGGCAGTTTGATCATCCATTGATTGCCAAAGCAAAGCTAGAAATTGCCGCAGCATGTCACCGATTTGGCAAAGTACCCTCGCACAGCGTTACGACGGAAATTCAAGATTTATCTGTTGTAAGCAACGATGCGCTACGAGCGAAATCTGAATTTGCCTACACCAGAATGTGGAGTATTCACCCAAATCAGATTTCTTCCATCGTTCGTGTAATGGCACCACAGCACGACGAAATTTGTGAGGCTGCAGATATTTTACTAAGCGCTCAAAAAAACCATTGGGCTCCGATACAATATGCTGGCAAATTACATGATCGTGCCAGCTACCGTTATTTCTGGACGATCTTAAAACGCGCAAAATTAAGCGCCATTAAGCTGCCGGAGACGGCATACGTTTTACTTGAAGGAGACCTTGAATGAACCAACTTTTATCCCGCATCGCAGGCCTGATGATAGCGGGCAGTTTTGCCCTGTCACCATGCGCCGTCCAAGCAGAAAATGCACCAATCAAGGCAAAGGCGTCAAGCAAAGCAAAGAAAGCAATACCTGAAGAATCCAAGGATGCTGATGAAGCCGAGCCAGACGTCCGCGAAGATAAAAATTACGACTATACGTGCGAACTTGGGAATTCTCTCACCATGTACACCCATGGGGACAATATTGAACATATCGCCATGCGTTGGAAAAAGCATTTATACCTCATGCATCGCGTGCCGACCACCACTGGCGCCTATCGGTTTGAAAATCCTAAAGCCGGGTTTATCTGGATTGGTATTCCTGCAAAAGGTTTACTGCTGGATTCACGTAAGGGTCAGCAATTGGCCAATGAATGCACTAGCACAGTTCCAATGATGGCAGACGCAACAGCCGCAGAAAACCAAGTTGCAACACCTGTCGAAGCTAGCGCGGTAACAAAATAAGTACCACTGAGCGAAGTAGCTTACGCCACTTACCGGCCGCACAAGATGGTATGTTGGAGTACTGCTCAAAATGAAGAAGCAACAAGCATGTTTTTGATCATTGATTTTTGTAAATAAGGAACAGCCATGAGCCAAAATGCGTATCAAGATGCATTCAAAACCCTGAAAGACTTTAAAATTTCAGAAACCAAAAAAGGTAAATTTTTTTCTTTGCCAGCTTTGGAAAAAAATCTGGGCGTTAAAGTATCTCGCCTGCCAGTGTCGATTCGCGTAGTACTTGAATCCGTTTTGCGTAACTGCGACGGCAAAAAAGTAACTGCTGAGCACGTTAAACAATTGGCTAATTGGGGTGCAACTGCAACCCGTACTGACGAAATCCCATTCGTTGTATCACGCGTTGTCTTACAAGATTTCACAGGCGTTCCTTTGCTGGCAGATTTGGCTGCAATGCGTAACGTTGCTGCCAAGCAGGGCAAAAACCCAAAAAACATCGAGCCATTGGTTCCGGTTGATCTGGTTGTTGACCATTCGGTACAAATCGATCATTTCCGTGAAAAGAAAGCGCTCGATCTGAACATGAAACTGGAATTTGAACGCAATAACGAGCGTTACCAGTTCATGAAATGGGGCATGCAAGCATTCGACACGTTCGGCGTTGTTCCTCCAGGTTTTGGTATCGTTCACCAGGTCAATCTGGAATACCTGGCACGTGGCGTACACAAAGTAAAAGATGCGAAGAAGAATGACGTTTACTATCCAGACACACTGGTAGGTACCGATTCCCACACAACAATGATTAACGGTATCGGCGTTGTAGGCTGGGGTGTTGGCGGTATCGAAGCTGAAGCTGGCATGTTAGGACAACCTGTTTACTTCCTGACACCTGACGTCGTTGGTGTTAACCTGACTGGCGCGCTGCGTGAAGGCTGTACAGCAACGGATCTGGTTCTGACCATCACTGAATTGCTGCGTAAAGCAAAAGTGGTTGGTAAATTTGTTGAATTCTTCGGCGAAGGTACACGTTCCCTGTCCCTGACAGATCGTGCAACGATCGCGAACATGGCGCCAGAATACGGCGCGACAATGGGCTTCTTCCCAGTTGACGAAGCAACTATCGACTACTTCAAAGGCACTGGCCGTACTAAAGCAGAAATCGACGCATTCGAAGGCTACTTCAAAGCCCAAAAAATGTTCGGTATTCCGAAAAAAGGCGACATCGACTACACCACAGAAATCTCTCTGGATCTGTCTTCCGTTGTGCCTTCTTTGGCTGGTCCTAAGCGTCCACAAGATCGTATCGAAATCGGTCACGTTAAATCAACTTTTGCTGATCTGTTCTCCAAACCAACCTCCGAAAACGGCTTCAACAAAAAAGTTGAAGATCTGGAAGCGGTCTACGTCAACAGTGACAACGTTAAAGTTAAAAATGGCGACGTATTAATCGCTGCAATTACTTCTTGCACCAACACTTCCAACCCTAGCGTATTGCTGGCTGCCGGTTTGCTGGCGAAAAAAGCGGTTGAAGCTGGTCTGAAAGTAGCACCACACATCAAAACTTCCCTGGCACCTGGCTCACGCGTTGTGACTAAGTACCTGGAAGCAGCTGGCCTGTTGCCATACCTGGAAAAACTCGGCTTCGGTGTAACAGCCTACGGTTGCACCACTTGTATCGGTAATGCTGGTGACTTGACTCCCGCAATGAACGAAGCAATTGTTGCAAACGACATCGTGGCATCTGCCGTCTTGTCTGGTAACCGTAACTTTGAAGCACGTATTCACCCGAACATTCGCTCTAACTTCCTGGCTTCTCCTCCATTGGTCGTTGCTTATGCTATCGCTGGCAACATGACTAAAGATCTGATGACAGAACCAGTTGGTCGCGTTAAAGGCAAAGACATTTTCCTGGGCGACATCTGGCCAACCAGCGCAGAAATCCAAAAACTGATGAAGTTCGCGATGAACTCCAAAACGTTCAAAGACAACTACGCTGACGTTAAAGGTGCACCAGGCAAATTGTGGGAAAACATCAAAGGCGTAGCGGAAGGCGAAGTCTACAACTGGCCAACATCTACTTACATTGCTGAACCACCATTCTTTGCTGACTTCACAATGGAGCCAAAAGCAGCGGCGACCGGCATCACTGGCGCACGCGCATTGGGTGTGTTCGGTGACTCCATCACAACTGACCATATTTCTCCAGCTGGTTCAATCAAAGAATCCAGCCCAGCAGGTAAATGGTTGAAAGAAAACGGCGTTTTGAAAGCAGATTTCAACTCCTACGGCTCACGTCGTGGTAACCACGAAATCATGATGCGCGGTACTTTCGCGAACGTTCGTATCAAAAACCTGATGATCCCAGCGAAGGAAGATGGTTCCCGTGTTGAAGGCGGTGAAACATTGTTCCAACCAACTGGCGAACAAATGGCAATCTACGACGCAGCGATGAAATACGTTGCTGAAGGCACACCAACCATGATCTTCGGTGGCGAAGAATATGGTACAGGCTCTTCACGTGATTGGGCTGCTAAAGGTACACAATTGTTGGGCGTTAAAGCAGTCATCGCTAAGTCCTTCGAGCGCATCCACCGTTCCAACCTGGTTGGCATGGGCGTGTTGCCACTGCAATTCATCGGCACAGACAGCGTTGACTCTTTAGGTATCACTGGTAACGAGTCTTTCGACCTGAAAGGTATCGAAAATGAAATCAAACCACAACAAGACGTTACTTTGGTAATTCACCGTGCAAACGGTGAAACACAAGAAGTAAAAGTACTGTTGCGCATCGATACACCAATCGAAGTTGATTACTACAAGCATGGCGGTATCCTGCCATTCGTTTTACGTCAACTGTTGTCTGCTTAATCGAAGATTTTTCGGTTAATTAGTCCTAAGTTAACGCATCAGCCCTTAGCTGCTGTGTAAAGAAAAGGGGAAATGGCTTCGTTCATTTCCCCTTTTTATTTAGCCCATTTTTTTAAAATTGCCATATTCCCTACCATTTTTGTGGTTTCGATAATTAGAGGAACAATACATTTATAAAATTTTGTACAAACCCGAATAATCTGACTACACTGCGTCTATGGAGATATAAATTTCCCCTTTAAATCAAGGACGTGTTGAATGCTGTCCAAGCATACTATTTTCCGTATTGCCCTGTTATTACTTGTCGTCCAGGTCAGACTCGTACAAGCAAGTGATTTGCTTGCTTGTGGTGGTGATAACAACTGGCCACCAATGTCATATCGTAGTAGCGACGATCAGCCAGTAAAAGGGATTTCAGCCGACATATTGCGAAGTATCTTCGCCGAAAAAATTAACGTCCGTTTATTGCCTTGGGCACGCTGTTTGTATCAAGCGAAATCACAATTGAATGTCGATATTGTTATGTCACTGTTCAAAACGCCCGAAAGAGAAAAAGAGTTCCTTTTTTCTATGTCGTATATGAGCCTGACGCCGTCATATTTATACTCGACCAGGCGATTCAAATCACCGCCAATCAAAACCCTTGCGGCACTAGAGAATTACAAAATCTGCGCATTACACGGCGCCTCAACGATTTACACACAACTACCGCCGGAAAATATTGAGAGTGGCGCGACAAGTTACTCCAGCTTGATTAAAAAAATAGACAAGGATTACTGCGATATCGTTGTTGATATGCGTGAAGTGTTTCTCGGACTTTCTGAATTAGAGTTATTACCCATTAATAATGCCAAATATCGCATCCAGGCGCTCCCTGGCACTGAGCCTTATCCACTACAATTTGGCGTGAGCAAAACAAATCCTAAAGCTCGGGATATTGTTGAAAAAATCAACTTAGAACTTAAACAATTACAACGCAGTGGTGGCCTTAAGCGCATTCTCGAGCATCACGGCATAAAATAGAAGATAGGATCATTGGAACTCCTAAGTCCGGGAGTGGTTTGTATTTCACGAAATACATGACCCGGACTTAGAGATAACTTTGCTTACATCGAACTAAAATTAATGCATCATCATTACTCGTGCATGCTTTGCAATGCTGACTCAATATCCGCGATGAGATCTTCAGCATCTTCCAGACCGATATTAAAACGCACCAAAATACCGGACTCAGTCCAACTTTCGCGCATTTTTTCAATTCTGTAGGGGACGCATAAGCTATGTGCACCACCCCAGCTGAAACCAATCTTAAATAACTCTAACGAGTCGACGAAGCGATCCGTCTGCTCTTCAGAGTATTTGGCGTCAAATAAAACCGAAAACAATCCGCCTGCACCATTGAAATCACGTTTCCAGATATCGTGACCTGGACATTCTGATAACGCTGGATGTAAAACCCGTGAAATTTCGGGGCGCTTTTGGAGCCATTCCGCTACCTGTCTTGCGGTCTTGTCGTGTGCATCAAAGCGTAACTTCAGCGTTGGCAAATTGCGCAAGACCAAATAAACATCATCCATCCCTACGCCAAAGCCAAGCCGCATATGCGTCAATTGCAATCGCGCATACAACGCTGCGTCATTGGTGATAACGGCACCCATCAATACGTCTGAACCTCCACTTTGGTACTTAGTCAATGCTTGCATTGAGATATCGACCCCGTGGTCAAATGGTTGAAAGGCAACGCCACCGGACCAGGTATTATCCAATGCCACCAACACACCCCTATCATGTGCAGCTTTACAAATCGCGGGAATATCCGGCACTTCCATTGACACTGAGCCAGGTGCTTCCGTCCAAATCAACTTCGTGTTTGCCTGAATTAACGCCGCGATTCCGTCACCAATAAGCGGATCATAATATCGGGCACTGATACCAAAATTACTACTTAACCAATTTGCCAACTCCCGATTTGGGTTATAGACATTATCAGGAATCAATACATCGTCGCCACTTTGCAGCAATGCGAGGTCAATTAAGGTAATCGCTGCAAGCCCACTTGGGACCAATAAACAATGATCGCCGCCCTCAATGTGGGCGAGGTGCGCTTCCAAGGTAAAACTGGTTGGCGTTCCATGCAATCCGTAGGTATAAGACGATTTCTCCAACCAGCTCCGGGCGCGCATCGCTTTCACATTTTCAAACAATACGGTCGATGCATGATGAATCGCTACCGGGAACGCGGCGAACCCGGCAGGTGCCTCATAGTCGTTGTGGACCAATTGTGTATTGATGCCCTTTGGCTTTTGAACTTCAATTCCCATCATTTCCCCCATTGCACGATTGAATTAATTACCTAATATTTAAATTATTAAATTGCCTGATTGGCTATTTACCATACTGTTAAGCAATATTCTTGTGACAGCTTAAGAAGTGACTAAGTGACTAAGTGACTAATACGTTGACACCAAAGAGCAATTTACTCAACCTTTCCTATGAATAGCATGACATATGTTGGCGGCACCGTCGCAAAATCGACAAGAAATCATCCAATTTCGGTGAGGTAAGAGTTATAACCACGCGGAAAATAATCGAATATCTAAGCCACCTTCGACATACCAGGCTTTCCTTGCCATATCAAACTTCGCTCCCAATTTCTTTGCAACATCCTTTTCATGAAATGGAACTTTCAAATACTGACGAACTGGATCTGAACTCATTTTGATTGCTGCGTTTCTCGCTACCGCTTTATTGGCTTCTTTTTTGAACCCATCGAGCTGCATCGCTGCAATGAAATGACTGCGCTTAGACATGTCGCTGGGTACCAATAAGCTCAATCGAGCTTTGGTACGGGTTGCGCCAACGTAGAATAAATGTCGTTCATCTTGGGGGTCAGCAAATGGATGAGGGAAAACATTGCGCTCCATCTTGGGAATAATCACATGTTCAAATTCCCGGCCTTTGACATTTTCCACGGTATCGAGCGTGACATAATTTTTCTCGCGCTTGCGTGTGGCAAAAGTCTCCGCCTCATTCAACATGACTGAAAAGTCCCTGATAGTAAATCCACTGATCTGTGCAACTTTAATGACGCCATCGATCGACTTTTCGACCACGGCTGCATCATGAGGGCGCATAAAAACACGCCTTGCAACGGCACGTAAATTCAATCGTTCAACTACGCATAATAAGGCTTCTGCCGCATTCGTTTCAGATCCTAGCTCCTGCAAATAAGCAACCGTGCTGACCATCACTTTGACATGCGGCAACTGCGAATCGCGGATGTACTTATTGTAAAAATCAAATATAAGCTCTGGATTTTTGGCAACAGTATATTTTGCGCTCTCTAAATCAGCAGGAGGAATATGAAGATCTCCAAAGACGGCTAAAGCGTCAAGCACGCCACTTCGTACTTCATAGCTTTTTATTGATGACAAATCATTGAGCACAATCGCCATTATGCCGCGCAAAAATAACACCTCGTCCCACTGCAAATAGCTTGCCATTGCGGGCGTCTTATAATCAATGCTTGCAGCTCTGAGTGTATTTTCGATATGTATAGACTGATCTCGATCGCGCATTAAAATTGCGCAGTGCTCAAGCGAATTTCCGTCATTCACCCATTGCTTAAGGCACTGAAGCAAACACTGTGTCTCGGAATTTTCTGCTTCGGCGTAGGTGATTACAGAAATTTCAGTATGTCTGGAAACGAAGGACTCAATATCCTTATCAGCGAATTCACGCATTGCGTAGGCAAGATGTGGTCCGTGCCTGTATGTGATGGTCAGGGGGTAGTGCTTAAGCGTTGGAAAAGCAGCTTTAAAACGGTTTTCCAGAAAAACGCGGCTAGCGCCTAGCGTTGCATGAATTACTTGATGTTCGTCGCCAGCGCCAACAAAAAAACACTTTCTGTCCGCGGAAATAAGCTTGCTCAGAATAGTAAATGCGGCCTCATTAAGATCATGAAGTTCATCGCAAATAACCAAACGGTAATCAGGTATGTACTGCTCAATACCAGGATATTCGAGCAAATACTGCGCAAGATCGTAGGTTGCATCGAATTGCGCCCGAAAAGCAGGCGCATCTCTTTTACCGCGACGTATCCTTTCATATTCAACTGAAGTTAGATATTGTGTTGCAGTGACGCCCCATCGCTCATAGACATTCTCTATTTCATCTACATCAAAATAGGGATCGAGTACCATCATCGCTTTAAGTCTCAACAACGACTCTAAAAATTGAGCGATTGCAAGATGATGAGTTTCAATTTGCAAAAAATCGAATTTTTGACCGTATTGCTCAGAAACATAATTCAGGGCTTGCAATGCAACCCCTTTAAGGGAACGTGAATGCAGTACTTGCTTTACGTCCTCCCCTTCTATACGAAACAGAATGTTTTTTGCAAATTCCTCAAAGGTCAATAACTGAATTTCATTAACAATTTTATAATTAATACCTAAATCAATCAGCCGAATTCGCATTACTTCACGGGCTGCATCTGTAAAAGTTAATGCCAGAATTTTTTCCGGCTGGACATTATTTGCTAAGGCCTCGCCAATCCGTAATGCTAATGTTGTTGTTTTTGCTGCACCAGCGTTGGCCTGAATTAAAACCACGCGGTTTTTCGCTACCTGAATGTTGATCTGCTCCTGATTTCTGACTATCTTCTTAGGAAAGAATCTAGAAATAGAATTAACAGTGTTTTCAATCATGGAATCCCAGTAATTCGGAAGAAAAAGAGCTGCAAGTCTACCTCACCAAAGGAAAGGAAACGATATATATGAAAAATATGAAAAATACCTTGCAGCCTTCGTTTTGAAAAATAACCATGGTTATTCAGCTATAATCCTGCCCAGCATTGATACCACCTACAATTTGGGCATCTTGCTGGCTCCCGCAGCAAAGCTTTCGCAGTGCAAAAAACACCGGCAAACCTTATTTAAAAGCATGATTAGCTTTGTCGCGCAAAATTTGCCGCGCCTTAACTGCGTGTATATGTCATCAACAAGTCAAGTTAGTACTTTACAGTACACGATACCGAATTTTTGTTCACGCCAAAGCAACGCCAATGCGTGAATAATTTTAAATAGTTTGCTTCATCCTTAATGCTGCTTGACACCAGCAAAGAATGACAAATACGATAATTATTAAAACAGGAGTAATTGCATGTCCATTACTGCAATCAAAAGCATAAAAAAAATCACATCCTTATTTGTCTCAAGTCGTCGCTCTGACCATGTCAAGCTAGCCAGCATGACATTATTACTTCTTGTCGCTATTGTTTCAATATTAGCAATTTCTTCTGCAAGAGCAGATGGCAACAAAACTTCCAATACGCCAGAGCCAATGTTGGTGCGCTCAGGTGAAAAATTAATCGTTCCTGAAAAATCACCATTCCGGACGCGGCTTAAAGTCGCGCCGGTAACAATGGCAGATGTTCCTCACGTCGTTAACTTCCCTGCTGCGGTAGAGGCAAATCCAAGCAAAACTGTCAATGTTTTGCCGCCTTTAACTGGACGCCTCTCGGAAGTCAAAGTGAGGCTTGGCGATGTCGTCAAGCAAGGCCAAATAGTCGCGGTGATTAGTTCTGGCGACCTTGCTCAAGCATTTTCAGATTTAGACAAAGCGAAGGATGCGTTGGAATTAGCACGTCTGGCATTAGCACGGGGCAAAGGCGTCAATGCCGCCGGGGCCAATTCAGTCAAAGATATAGAACAGTTACAAAGCAATTATAGTCAAGCATCAGCTGAAGCAAAACGTGCCGAAACAAGACTCAGCAGCCTGGGTGTCGATAAAGTCGCCGAAAAGTCTCGTACATTAAATATCATGGCGCCAGTATCAGGTACGATCACTGCGATAAATAACGCACCAGGTGCCTACATTAACGATGCGACTGCCGCTATCATGACGATCTCCAACCTTGATTCAGTCTGGGTAACAGCAAACGTTCCGGAGTCACAACTGCATTCGATCTCAAAAGGCCAAGCTGTCGATATTCGTCTCGCTGCCTATCCAAACAAAGTTATTAAAGGAAAGGTCGATATTATCAGCTCCATTCTTGAACCGGATACGCGCCGCAATAAGACACGAATTGAAGCTAATAATAAAGACGGATTATTAAAACCAAATATGTTTGCGACGGTCTCGGTTTTAGTACCACAGGCAAAGCAAATCCGCGTTCCGACCTCTGCCCTACTGATGAATAACGATAGCATCACCGTGTTTGTTGAAGTGGCACCATGGACCTTCGTTCGCAAAACAGTCACGCTTGGCAATGAAGAACCAGACTCCGCTGCCGTACTGAGTGGCTTAAACCCAGGCGACAAAGTTGTCGTCAGCGGAGGAGTGCTGCTCAATGATTAATCAGTTAATCGCTTTATGCTTCAGACGTCGTCATCTGGCATGGGTTATCGCGATATTGGTGAGTATTTATGGCTATTTATCCTGGACGAAAATGGCGGTTGAAGCTTATCCAGATATTAGCGATGTGACCGTTCAAGTCACAACCCAGGTACCAGGACTGGCAGCAGAAGAAATTGAGCAACAAGTTACAATCCCGCTCGAACGAGCATTAAGCAATACCCCGGGCGTCTCAGTCACACGCTCCAGCAGCACTTTCGCTCTTTCACTCATTACCTTAGTTTTTCAGGATGGCGTTGAAGATACTATTGCCCGTCAGCGTGTGAATGAGAAAATTGCACAGGTAACTTTACCTCCCGGGGTACAAGCTTCTCTCGCGCCGATGTCTAGCCCTGCAGGCGAAATCTATCGTTATACGCTGGAATCTGACACCAAAAATCTGATGGAACTATCCGAAGTTCAAAAATGGATAGTGACGCCGGCATTTAAACAAGTTCCGGGCATCGCGGACGTCAATAATTTCGGTGGCTTCACCAAAGAATTCCAACTTGAGCTTGATCCAAGCCAACTTCAACGATATAACGTCGCTCTCAATGACGTGGTCAATGCGATCAATGCCAATACCTCCAATGCAGGCGGTGGGCGCATTGCGCGTGGCGAGCAAAGCTACGTTGTGCGTGGCATTGGTCAAGTGCACTCGTTGGAGGATCTGGGCGCCGTCGTTGTTACGCAAAGCAATGGCATTCCTGTCCTTGTTCGCGATTTAGGTAAGCTCCAGTTTGGTCATCAGGAACGCGAAGGTATTTTAGGTAAAGATACCAATCCAGACACTATCGAAGGTATCGTTCTGATGCTGAAGTATGAGAATCCTTCTAAAGTTTTGGAAAAAGTTCATGCCAAAGTAGAAGAATTACAAAAACGTCTGACCCCGATGGGGATTAAAATCGTCCCCTACATTGATCGCGATGAGCTGGTCAAATTGACGGTTCACAAGGTCTCGCATACGGTCATTGAAGGTATCGGTTTAGTGTGTATTGTCCTGATCCTGTTCCTGGGTAGCCCGCGTAGTGCTATCGTCGCTGCGGTGGCGATTCCGATTGCATTGGTGAGCGTGTTCATCATCATGTATGCAACCAAAATGCCAGCTAACTTGTTCTCATTAGGGGCAATCGACTTCGGCATTATTGTCGATGGGGCCATTGTCGTGATGGAAGCAATTTTACGGCGCCGCGAAGAAGATCCGGACGTTGAACTCAATGAGGAAGACATTTTAGAAACGGTAAGTCAGGTTTCCAGCCCGATTTTCTTTGCAACGTTAATTATTATTACTGCATATTTGCCGTTATTTGCATTCCAGCGTGCTGAGGGCAAACTATTTACCCCGATGGCATATACGGTTGGCTATGCGCTATTGGGTGCGCTGATTTGCTCCCTCGTCCTTATCCCGGGTTTGGCATTTGCCGCGTTACGCAAGCCACAGAAAATATTTCACAATCGTCCGCTGGAATGGCTCACAAACAAATATAGTTCGACTTTGGATTTTTTATTGCACCGGCCATTTATTGCGTACGGGGCTGCTGCAGTCGCGTTGGTCGCAGTGGTTATTTTGGGTGCAAGTGCTGGTCGTGAATTTCTACCAGAATTGGATGAAGGCGCGTTGTGGTTACAAGTTCAGCTTCCTTCCGGCATTTCGTTGGATAAATCCAATGAAATGGCAGCTGAATTGCGCCGTACCATACGTGAATTTCCAGAAGTTTCTTATGTGGTGACTCAACTAGGTCGCAGTGATGAGGGTACAGATCCCTGGACCCCTTCTCACATTGAAGTCCCTGTGGGATTGAAGCCTTATGATGAATGGCCTGATCATGAAGATAAAGCAGAATTGATCGAAAAACTCACGAAGCGATTTGCTCAAATGCCCGGTTTTTCTATCGGCATCAGCCAGCCGATTATTGATGGCGTCAACGATGCCATTGGTGGCGCGCATAGTCCATTAGTATTGCGAGTTTATGGCATAGATCTCAAAGAAAATCGTCGGATTGGTAACCAAATTGTCGATATTTTGCAAACGATCAGAGGAACCGCTTCTGCTTCCCTATTTCAGGAACCACCGATTCCGCAGCTAGCAATCAAAGTCAATCGCGAAGCTGCCGCCCGATTTGGTATCAATGTGCAAGATATCTCTGCGCTGATACAAACCGGTGTTGGCGGCGCACCAGTGACACCAGTTTTTGTTGAAGATAGAACGTACAACGTCACGGTCCGTTTTCCCAAAGAAAGCAAAACCAGTATTGAATCTTTAGGTAATTTGTTTTTGAATAGTTCTACGGGTGCAAAAATTCCTTTATCGCAATTAGCGACTATACAAATGCAAAGCGGCGAAAGTACGATCTCGCATGAATTTAACGAGCGACAAGTGACTGTTCGTATCGATAATCGTGGTCGTGATCTGACGTCTTACCTGGCTGAAGCGCAAAAGCGTATCGATGCTGAAGTGAAGTTTAACAAGGAAAAAGTTCATCTTGAATGGGCTGGGCAATTCGAAAATCAACAACGTGCACAGGAAAGGCTGACGGTCATTCTCGGCATCGTCTTGCTGGTAATGGGCGTGCTGTTGTTCTTCCAATTTGGCAAGTTGCGCCAAGCTATTTTGGTACTTGGTGTTGTGCCTCTGGCTGCGCTCGGTGGCCTGATTGCGATTCATCTCACAGGTGAAACACTCAATGTGGCAACTGCTGTTGGTTTCATCGCCCTGTTTGGTGTCTCTGTTCAGAACGGCATTATCATGGTAGCTAACTTCAGACGTGTTCGTGGAAGCGGTCTTAATTTGCACAACACTGTCATTAAAGGTGCCGCCGAACGTTTGCGCCCTGTGTTAATGACCGCCACCGTAGCATCGTTTGGCATGCTACCAGCGGCCTTAGCAACAGGCGTTGGTACTGACGTCCAACGCGATTTGGCAACTGTCGTGGTCGGCGGTTTGATCATTTCCACTCTGTTGACCTTATTTATTTTGCCGACATTTTATTTTGCGTTAGAGCGCTTTGTCGAAGGCAGAGAACGTAAAATCTTGAGGCATAGCCGATAATGAAAACGATATCTTTACCTTTCATGAAATTGAAGCCCACCCTGCTCTCCGTTGCCTTGCTGGGAGTTTTTACGGCTGGTGTGGGTAGTTTAAGTGGCTGCGCCGTCGGGCCTGACTACCAACGTCCAGCGCAAACACTGCCCGAGTCCTACCTTGCAACGACGACAAACAACGATGTCAAAGCTTCTTCCGACGGCAATAGTGGTAATAAAGTTGAAAGCCAAAAATTGGTACCCGGGCGTGATATTCCCGCTGAATGGTGGGAGCTTTTCCATAACCAGGCTCTCAATGAATTGGTCATTGCCAGCTTAAAAAATAATCCAACGATAGACGCCGCGAAAGCCGCTTTGCGTGCGGCAAAAGAAGCGAGAGCCGCACAAGAAGCAGCCTTCTTTCCTAGCGTGTCTGCATCCTATTCACCAACCCGTCAACGCGTCGCAAAACCGCTTGCTAGCCCGGCGGCATCAGGGGCGACTTACTATAACGTGCAAACTGCTGAAGTTTCTGTTTCCTACACCATCGACGTTTTTGGAGCCAACAAACGGCAAGTGGAATCCGAATCGGCACAACAAGAAAACCAACGCCTACAACTCGAAGCAGCTTACTTAACTCTGGCAAGTAACATCACTAACGCTGCAATTCAAGAAGCAATGTTGCGCGGTCAAATAAGTGCGACGAAGGAAGTCATTCGCAGCCAAAAACAATTGCTGGAAATGTTTGAACGCCAACTGACATTAGGTCAGCTTGGTCAAGCAGATCTCGCAGCACAAGAAGCTGCCCTGGCTGCCTCTGAGGCACAACTTCCGCCATTAGAAAAGCAATTGTCTGTTCAACGCGATTTGATCCTCGCACTTGCAGGACGCTATCCTAACGAAACTGGTGTCGCAACATTTGAATTAGATGAATTGCAATTGCCATCTGAGTTACCGCTGAGTTTGCCTTCTAAACTCATTGATCAACGCCCAGACGTGCGTGCAGCAGAAGAACAAATGCATGCAGCCAGCGCAGCGATTGGTGCGGCAATCGCCAATCGTTTGCCTAACTTTACTATCGGCGCAACCAGCTATGGTTCGGCTGCTGAAAATTTCTCTGATCTGTTCAAAGCTAGCGGTGCATTTTGGAATCTTGCCGCCAACATTACGCAGCCAATTTTTGACGGCGGTGCGCTTAAACATAAACAAGCGGTTGCGCAGGCAGTCTACGATCAGGCAGCGGCACAATACCGCTCTATTGTCTTGGGGGCATTCCAAAACGTTGCTGATTCACTACAAGCGATACAGTATGACAACAACGCCTATGCTGCTGCATATAAGTCTGAGCAAGCTAGCTTAAAGAGCGTAACAATCGCACGTAAGCAATTTGCACTGGGTGACATCAGCACAGCAAGCTTATTGGTCGCCGAGCAAACGTATCAACAAGCCAAGTCAGCGTTAGTGCAAGCGCAAGCAAATCGCTTATCTGATACCGTAGCACTAATTCAATCGCTTGGTGGTGGATGGATGAACAAAAAAGAGACGTCAGACAAATCCAAATTAGCGTCATGATAGACTGGGTATAACGGAGAACAAATGAAAATCGTCAGACATGAAGTAGGCCCACGTTTCAGCGAGATGACCGCTGTCCATCTGGGGCAAGCAAAGTTACTCTATTTATCGGGACAAGTCGCTGAAAATACTTCACTGGATATCACTGGCCAGACACGTGAAATTTTAATGTTCATCGATCGCCTATTAGAAAAAGAAGGCGCTGACAAAACTGCAATCGTCTCTGCCCGCATCTTTTTGGCCTCAGTCGGGGACTATGCGGCAATGAATTCCGTATGGGACGACTGGGTACCGCAAGGACATACACCGTCAAGGACAACCGTTGGTGCGAAGCTGATACGCCCTGAGTATAAACTTGAAATTGAAGTTCAAGCAATTGTTAAAGATATAACAAATATTTAAACCGGCAGCGCGAATGGCACTCACAGACAACAGACATCAAAAGTAAAACCATGCTCAACTGGGATTTTCCGCAACTGTTCACATTGCAACGCATGCCACATCAACTGGACATAGACGGACTCAATCACACCAACAACGCCGTTTATGTGCAATGGTGTGAAATGATAGGCTGGGCACACTCAGAAAGCCTCGGGCTCAGTCTCGTTGACTACAAGCGTCTTGACCGCGCTATGGCAATCCGACATGCGGAATACGACTATCTGCTCCCTACTAATCTGGGTGAGAGCCTGATTTTAGGAACATGGTTGACAGAAACCGATGAAAAATTAAGCATGCGTCGGCGCTTTCAATTAATTCGTGAAGCTGACCAAGCCGTTATTTTCAGAGCCCAATGGGATCTGGTTTGCATTGAAATAAGCACGGGAAAAGCACGAAGAATGCCACCCGAATTTTGCGAAAAATATTTGTCGGCGCTAACGCCTAAACTTACCTAAAAAGTAAAATTAAATTCAAAGTCGGCTGGGTTACTCTTAATCTTTCACTTCAGCTCACACGACAGGCTTTAATTTTCACTTTAAATGAATCTTCTCCGGGCAAAGCGCACTCATTTGACAATTCAATGCGTTTGCTGCGCTTCGATGTAGTAAAATCAAGACACTTCTATACGGATCCAGTGCGGTAATAGACGCACATTTACGCTACTGTTTGATACTATCCAGCGTAGGCGATTCAAACTTTTTATGATTCCTTTTTAATTAATCCTGACTATGTTTACTTGGTTTGATGCTTCAGCGGCAAAATCTTTTGGCATTTCCCTTGCTGATTTTATTATTGATAAAATGCCGCAGGAACAGACCCAGAAGAAAAATAAATTAATGCATAAGCGTAAAGAGGTCTTAGTGAAGGTATTAGCGCAAGTTGATACGTTCGCACAAACCAACAAGCTCAATATTTACAAAAAGGCGCAGCTTGGAAATGCTTTGAAATGGCGTCTGATAGAAGCCAGCTTTGATCGTGAATTCGCAGATGAAATAACGAACATGATCATGACGCGACTCTGAGAAAGCGGTTACGTACCATGTTTTCATTCTTAAAAAATATATTCAATTCAGCGTCTCAAAAAAACGCGCCAACATCAATTCAACCGTTAGCAATTGAAAGCGATAGTCTGGCATTCAAAAGTGCCGCCGACACCGCTATCCGGTCCGGAAACACGATGCAAGCCTTGGAGTTATACAAAAAGGCTATCGCATTAGAACCCGGCATGGCAAAGGCCCACGTGATGTGTGGACATATTTATTGCGGTATTAAACAATATAAATTAGCGGAAACATATCTCAAAAAAGCAATTGAACTAGCGCCAGAAATTGCAGATTCCTACTATCTCCTTGGGACAATTGAGGCGAGCGAAAATAATACCGAAGATGCTATCCATCTTTTTGAGAAATCATTGGAATTAGATCCCAATCAACCATTTGCGTATAGGGATTTATGTTTAGCACTGTTTTCGGTGCGCAAACTTCAAAACGCAGAAGAAGTGGCCCGTAAAGGAATTGCGTTATTCCCAGATTTCCCAGACCTTTATATGCATTTGGGAAATACCGTCGCCTATTTGCAACGCCCCGAAGAAGCCTTACTTTGTTTCGATAAATCATCTTCTTTAGCCGGTGAAAGCCCTGAACTCTGCTATAACCAAGCAGCCGTTCATCTTTCAATGAATCATTTCGATGAAGCACTGCGTTTACTTGAACGTGCTCAAACGCTTAAACCCGATTACATTTCGGCGCGATTTGATGAGGCAATCATCAGACTCTTGCGAGGTGAGTTTGATATTGGCTGGAAAAAATTTGAATGCCGTTGGCAATTAGATCGCTTAGGCTTAGGAAAAATCAAAACATTTAGTCAAAAGTGGGGCGGGCTAGAAAGCCTATCGGGAAAAACCATCATGCTGGCATCTGAGCAAGGCTATGGGGATGCCATACAATTTATTCGATACGTCAAATTGGTTTCTGACGCTGGAGCAAAAGGCATCATTATTGTGATTCTGACGCCTTTGGTCGAACTTTTACAACAATTGAAGTCAATCCCTGGTGTGACGCATGTCATCAATGAATGGGATGTCGTTCCCCCACACGATTATTACTGCCCTTTAATGAGCTTGCCATTAGCATTCGGAACTACCGTGAAGAACATTCCTGCGGATATCCCTTACTTAAAGAGCGATGCAGCTTTGGTCGATAATTGGGATAAAAAATTGGGCGCCAGACAGCGTCCCAAAAGAATCGGTATTACCTGGTCGGGAAACCCCAAACACACCAACGATCACAATCGCTCCCTGACGCTAAAGCAACTTAAAACTATTTTCGAGTCTGATGCAGAATTTGTCGTTCTGCAAAAAGATATTAACGAAGAAAGCAATCATTTTATAAATGATCTGGAAAATGCCATTTTTCATCGACCAGAAATTAAAAGCTTCAGCGATACAGCCGCACTGATAGACTTAGTTGATCTGGTCATTTCTGTCGACACATCGATCCTCCATCTTGCGGCAGCAATGGGCAAACCGACCTGGGTGATGCTTCCATTTTGCCCTGACTGGCGTTGGATGATCGATACCGATCGCAGTCCTTGGTATCCAACGGTCAAATTATTTCGACAAAAAGCACAAGGCGATTGGAATTCTGTCGTGACGCCAATTACTGAAGAACTAGAGTTATTTATCGTTAGTGATTCTGTTCAATAAAGTTAAGCAAAAGACCTTTTAGTAAGTTCCACTTGTTCGATTTTTCTTTAAGCTCTATTAACTAGCAACAAATAATCAACAACCAATAACCAATAACCAATAACCGGCACCAGAAAAACTAACGAATAATATCAACACGAAATTCGAAGGTTTCTGCAGAGACTACGATGACATCGCATACGCACCACACCCATAAAACTGGTTGGCTAAGAGCAGCGGTCTTAGGTGCAAATGATGGCATATTATCGATCTCTAGCTTACTTCTCGGAATAGCTGCGGCAGAAGTTAACACACACAATTTGGCGGTCGCTGGGTTCGCAGGTCTTATTGGTGGCGCACTTTCCATGGCAGCGGGAGAATATGTTTCAGTCAGCTCACAAGCCGACACAGAAAGAGCGGATCTGGATCTGGAGCAGCTCTCCCTGAAAAATCAATTTGATGAGGAACATGCCGAGCTTCGTGACATCTATATTGCGCGCGGCGTAGAACCTATATTGGCGAGTAAGGTGGCGCAACAATTAATGGAGAAAGATGCGCTTGGCGCGCACGCAAGAGACGAAATCGGCATCACGGATGCTTTAGCTGCTCGCCCGTTGCAAGCAGCGGTTGCGTCTGCATTCAGTTTTTTGATGGGGGGCATTATTCCGCTTCTAGCCGCCATTCTGGCACCAAAGACTATGTTGATCATGATAATAACAATCATATCGCTAAGCTTTCTTGCCATCCTTGGAGCCATTGCAGCCTATACCGGCGGCGCATCTGTGCAACGCGGTGCCATTCGTGTGTTCGTATGGGGTGCGTTAGTATTGGCAGTTACTGGCCTGGCTGGCAAGCTATTTGGAATTCTCGTCTAATAGCTTAACTTTCACTTCTACGCCTTACGCCTGCCGTCAATGTAAACCAGAACGTACTACCCTCCCCTTCGGTGCTCTCAAACCCAATTTCTCCCCCCATTTTTTCAACGAAGGTTTTTGAGATATTGAGGCCCAAGCCCGTTCCTCCCTGTTTTCTTGTGTTACCCCCATCAGCTTGTGCAAATTTTAAAAATACACGATCCCGAAAATCACCAGGAATACCTTGCCCCTTATCTTCGACTTCAATTTTAAACATTTCTGACAGGTCAAATATCCGTACAAATACCGTTCCACCTGCATGTGAAAATTTTGCCGCATTCGACATTAAATTAGCAAACACTTGCATGACCCTGTCGGCATCACAAATTGCCCACGCATTTTGTGGATGCTCAGTAAATTGGTAGCGCACTCCAAATTGTTGCGCATAAGCGCTATTTGCCTCGATTGCTTGTTGCGTCAATTTGATCAGATCTATCCTGTCCATGCTGATATCCATTTTCCCGGAGACCAGCTTTTCGATATCCAAAAGATCATTCACCAATACACCCAAGCGTTGGCTATTTTTATGCGCGATTTTTAATAATTGCAATAACTTTGGAGGAAAATCCGGCCCTACGTTGTGCTCTAACAGTCCTAGCGCACCGCGAATAGAGGTCAGTTGCGTGCGTAATTCATGACTAACAACAGCGATAAATTCTGACTTAATTTTGTCCGCTTTCTTCTGTTCAGTTAAATCAAGTACAAATCCAACCCATTCATTTTCCGATCCATCTAATCGTGCCAACCCAATCATAACGGGGATCGCTTTGCCGTCGACACTGATCAACTCTGACTCGAATGGCATGGCCTGCATACTCAATTCAACTTCAGAGAGTGCTGCTCTATAGGCCGAATGGTAGGACTCCGGCATCATTGAGTAAAAATTAAGGCGCCCATCTTCAAGTTCACTACGTCCATAGCCGAGCAACTGCAATAACACCTTGTTTGCCTCTACCAAAACGCCGGAATCCCGCCCTTCAATAATGCCAACCAAGCTGGAATTAACTAACCGACGTAATCGCGATTCACTAATCCGCACCGCATCAAGCATCTTTGAATTTTTCTGGTTTGCCAACTCGGCAATGTCGCGCATCTCCACAAGATTATTTTCCACTTGCTTCATTTCAGTGATGTCGCGCACACTAAATAGTCGCCCTATGAGCTGATCGCGATAAAATTCAGGTTTTGAAACAACGTCAAAATATCTGCCATCGTTTAAACAAACCTGATTTTCAGTTTCAATATCTGGATCATTCTTAAATTGCTGCAAACTGTTGCCAAAGTCTCCTGCATTGACACAATTGGATTGCATAAATTGAATAAGTGAGTCGACATTTCTGCTCACTAAAAGATCTTCCGGAAAATCCCACATTGCAATGAATTGGCGATTCATATTGACGATATTGCCGCGCAGATCGACTGACATAATTCCTTCCGCCGTGGCCTCTAATGAGCTCTGCAATTGTGCGGCGAGATGAATCTGCTCCTCATTGACCTGTAATCGTGTAGTGATATCTTCGGCATGAAGAACCCAAAATACCTGATTGTCATGCTGAAAGCTGCTAACACGTTTTTCTACCGGAATAACCCTGCCATCCCTCGTCAGCCATTCACTTTCCGCAATTCGGGCATCTGAAAAAGCAGGTGTTTGACGAATATCATCCCAAAAAAAGAGATCTTGTAACGAACACTCTATCAGCGTCAGATCCCTTCCCAACAATTCGTTTCGCGTGTAACCAAGCATTGCGCAAGTCTTTTGATCGACTTCATGGATCATTAAATCATCTGACGAAACGACAATAACCGCCTCGCGCGAGTAATCGATAACGTGATGAAGCAAACCATGATCAAATAGGTTTTTGTGCTGTGGATCGTGGTCGTGCTTAGGCATGGTGATTAAGCATAGTCATTAAGCATAGTGATCAGACTTCGTTTTCACTGCGTGTTAGACGGCGAAGACTGCCCTGAAGCAGCTTTATTTTTTCGCTCAACGTAATAATTAACGTGCTTCCTCGGATTTAAATATTCAAAAATCATCCGCGGCAAGACGCCTGGCCTGATACTACTGCTAATATTCAAATCCTTAGATTCTGCCGATAAATCCAAAATAATCGCCGACTCTTTAGGTATTTCGGAATCGTAAACCAATACGCAGGGTCGCAATGGTTTACCGATGTTCACATTCATCACGAGCCCGATGACTTCATTCGATAATTTAACGATGGTACCAGGTGGGTAAACACCAAGACTCTTAATCATTGTCGCAATCACCGACGGATCAAATTGCCCGCGCTTATGTGCATACATAAAGGACAAGGCTTCGTGTGGCGTCATGGCGTTACGTATATCATTTGGATTACAGAGATTATCGTAAACGTTTGCGACACTAAGTATTCGCGTCGGCAGACTTAACTCGCCACCTTTTAACTTTCGCGGATAGCCCGTACCATCCATCAATTCATGATGATTACCAATCACGTCCAAAATAACTGCTGATAGTTCCGCTTTTTCGGCAATTTCAACGCCGTATTGGGTATGTAATTCAAAAAAATTCTGTTCTGGTTTAGTCAGTGGCTCAGTCTTACTCAGAATTTTGTCAGGCACATTAACTTTGCCAATATCATGAAACAATGCAGCAATGCCGATCTCTTTGAGTTGCGACGCATTACATTTCATTTCATTAGCCAGCATCATTGCCAAAACAGAGACATTGAGAGTATGGAAATATACATCTTCACTATTGCCACCCTGCTGAATGAGATGCATCACCGCATCGTTTTCATGGGAAAAAATTTCAGCAATGCTATCAACTAACTTCTGTGCTTCCTGCACTGTTTCTTTAGGCCGAGAAAAAATCTGTTTATTGATGTCTCGCACAACTGTCGCAGCACGCACGAATTTTTCTTCGCAAGCAGCGATTTCAGCACGTTGTTTGATCAGCCTTTCATAGCGAGCCTGTTTCGCCTCAATGATCGTGTCGTACACTTTTGCATCCTGCGCTTGGGCGACTGAGGATGAATTACTGTTGTACGTCGGAGGCGCCGCGGCCTTGATCAGATCTGATTTGGATGGGATATAACGGACGTGCTTCAGCTTTAAGGCCAGTAAATCAGTAATTTGTTGTTGGTTAGTAATCTTGAATGAGCTCATTGGAAATGAATGCTCAAACCAGCTTAAATCAAGCTTCACAAACATGCCGATTCGAACTTTTTCAATCTCAATTAGCTGTGTATCATCGGGCATAGTTCAAAAACACTGGTTAATTACGACTGTTCCCACTTCTCGTCTATTATATTTTGCTTCCCCACAATATTTTTTACTTTAACTATCCGCGAATAACAATGCAAGCTTTTAGTATTAATTTCAAATCGAATTATCCTCGCTAAAGCAATCTCAACTTTGTCACGGTCTAGGTATAATCGCTACGTTTACGTCAATCATATCGCAAAGCATGTCATCGACCCCTCTCCTGAATGTTAAAAATTTAAACTTTCATTATCCGCAAAGAGAGTTATTTAAGGATTTTTCAGTAGACATTAATGCGGGCGTTACGATAATTACGGGGGATGATGGTTGTGGGAAAACTAGTTTCCTTCAACTTCTGGCGGGTGTTTTACCAATGCAAAGCGGTCAAATCGTTGTTAATGCAAACAAGGTTGTCAGCGATCCTCACGTCTATTTGAACCACGTATTCTGGGTGGATGCGCACAACGATCAAATCGACAATATCCTTGTGAAGGACTACCTTGCGAGCTTAGCAAGCTCTTACCAAAATTTCAGTCAGCAAATACTGGAAGAAGCAATTGCGGGACTCGCTCTTGATGCACATCTTGAGAAACAGTTTTTCATGCTCTCAACCGGCACGAAACGAAAAGTGTGGCTGGCGGCGGCCTTATCATCAGGCTGCACAATCACCTTGCTTGACGACGCCTTTGCTGGCGTCGACAAACTATCGATACAATTCTTTATCACTGCATTAAACCGCACGTTAGCAGAGTCACGGCAAGCATGGATCATATCGACCTATCATCAACTTGAAGCCTTGGAAAATCTACACACTATCGATCTTGGTGCCAACGTCCTTTAGCATCCAAGACCTTCCGACCACCAAACCGATTTAACTTGCTAAAGATACATTTGCAGGGCCGTCACTGTCGTGTTTTTGTCCGTGAATACGTAACACCATGATCGCAGCAATAATACAAGCTCCACCCATCAACATCGACGACAGAACATAATTACCCAAGCTGTTGCGCATATAACCCGCCAACAAGGCCGCACTTGCCGCGCCCAATTGATGTCCAACGACTACCCAACCAAAAATGATCGGTGCTGCTGCCCGTCCAAAAATATCGTTTGCCAATCGAACTGTTGGCGGAACGGTGGCTATCCAATCCAAGCCATAAATAACGGCAAAAATCGGCAAACCAAAATAGCTGAGACCAAAAGCCTGTGGCAGGAAAATTAATGCGATACCACGCAATCCATAGTACCAAAATAACAAAACGCGGGCATTGTAGCGATCAGACAACCACCCAGATAAAGTGGTTCCAACCAAATCTAAAACACCCATGGTTGCTAAAATACTAGCTCCACCGACCGCTAAGATCCCGTAATCATTACACATGGCAATAAAATGAGCGCCGATGTAGCCATTCGTACTCATCCCACATACAAAAAAGCTAAAAAATAATAGCCAAAAATCACGAATGCCGACAGCACGCTTTAAAGCACTGATCGCGGCGATGAAAGGGTTGCCGCCGGTCATCGAGCTTTGCTGCACTTCATCAATTTGACCGTAACGTTTCAAACCAATATCTTCAGGCCGCTCAGGCAAAAATAGCGCCACCACAGGAATAGCAAGTGCGGCAACAGTTGAAACCATTAAAGCCACAGGACGCCAGCCAACATGATCAACCATATATGCCATGAGAGGCAAAAAGACCATTTGCCCGGTCGCAGCACTGGCGGTCAAAATCCCCATCGCAAGGCCACGACGTGTTTCAAACCATCGACCAACGATCGTTGCCGCCAACGTGTTTGCAACAACACCACTACCGGCACCAACGACGACGCCCCAAGCCACCATCATGTGCCAAGGCATGGTCATAAAAGTACTGAGAAAAGTGCCCACCGCCAACAATGCCATCGCTCCAAGAACCATCCGTCGTATACCATAGCTTTGCATTGCAGCGGCCGAAAATGGACCGATCAGTCCGTATAAAGCAATATTGATCGAAATCACCAACGATATCGTCGTACGACTCCATCCAAATTCATGCTCTAAGGGCAAGATCATAATCGCAGGTGTTGCCCTGATGCCGGCAGCAGACAGCAATGCCAAGAAAACAATGCCGACGATAATCCACACATAATTAAAGGGGATTCGCCGGGAAACTGCCTTTGCAAATTCATTCATATTCACATACTTTCAACGAGTTCATCAGCCTAGCAAAGCAAGTTTAGTGACAA
This sequence comes from Undibacterium sp. SXout20W, assembly GCF_049340285.1. Lineage (NCBI taxonomy): Bacteria > Pseudomonadati > Pseudomonadota > Betaproteobacteria > Burkholderiales > Oxalobacteraceae > Undibacterium > Undibacterium sp. SXout20W. Next base: position 139,758 of record NZ_JBMPPH010000005.1, read on the forward strand.
TCAGTGATGTTGTAAGACATTGAGCACTATTCAAGCCGTATTTAATATAAAAACGTAACTTACCACATCTGGAATTTATCGATACACACACCGCTCTCGTGCAAAACTCGTGTTGTCGCACACAAATAAAATTCATTCAGAAACGTTGTATCAATCCCAGAAAAATCAAAAAATCAAAAAAATAACTAAAGTCGGGTAAAAAGCTGCCGATAATTTAAGCAGACAAGGGGAATTGTATATGTCGCTTACTTCCATACCAACAACATCACAAAACAGTACAAATAGTCATACGCCTGGCGTTAATTCTGCGACAACGCCAAGCACGGCCACGTCAACGGTAACAAATAATGCGCCAGCGTCGATATCATCGACGGCAAGTCTTGGCTTAGTTAGTTCTGCGGTCACCCTCGCCTCTGAATCAAGCATTGTCTCATTACTCAACGGCGACCAATCATCTGCACAGACTTATTCTGCTGCAGGTCTGTTGAGTTCATTTAACAGTGCGGGTTTGCCTGCCAGCACTTCGAGCGCCAGTACAAATTCTGACTCCGCTACTCAATCCACCACCTACACAACATCGACAAATGCCTCACAGCAAGCAACGCAAGACCAGACAATTTTAAACAGCATCAATTCGTCGGCTAACGCAACGACTAATCCTAACGCTGCCCTCTATAGTGCAATTAGTAACATATCCAATAACAACAGCTCTGTTGACCTGACATCAAACTGGGCAACAGCACTGAAAAACAACCCTTCAGCCGCTGCAACCCTGGGACAAGATAATCTCAATCAGGCAATCGTTAGTAACATCTCTACCACTGCTTGAGGTCAAGGACTTGTACTCAACGATTCCTCTGTGAATGTCAACACTTGCTCGAGAATTTCACCTAAGTCTACGATCACAGGTACGAAACGAGTCAGGCACCACAGAACAATATTCCCACCGACGCATGATCGTACTAACGATTTTTCTCCATCCAGATATGTCGTCGAACTTTGCTTAGTCTAAGACTAAGCTCATTGCAAACCAGTGACACTTTCCATTTATTCGAACAGTACCGTATTGGATAGTTACCAGTTGATGTATTTAAACTCTTCCGTTACGCCGGCTTTGTTGGCAAATGGTGGAAGGTAATACTGGCATATATTTTCGTCATTACTCACTACTTAGAAGTTTGGAATAGCAATGAAAATGATCCATTGCCCATTACCCATTACCCATTACCCATTGCGTATTGCGTATTGCCCATTGCGTATCGCCCATCCTTAATTATCGATTGCCCATTATCAAACGACAATCAAACGACAACATATGGCTGGCTAAAATAGATGCATTCTGCACGCAAAAACGAAATGCCTTAAGATGGAGCCGCCATTCATTCCCTGGAGACAGGGAACTCACCATGATAGGAAATTTAAAGATGAGTGCACTATTCACGTCCATTTCTTTGGGCAAATTGACGCTAAAAAATCGCATTATTATTGCGCCGATGTGCCAATATTCAGCTGTCGATGGGAAAGCGACCGACTGGCACCTCATTCACCTCGGCGGACTTGCGTTGTCTGGGGCCGGTATGCTGATCATTGAAGCCACCGCGGTCGAAGCGATCGGACGAATTTCACCTGCGGACTTAGGTTTATGGTCTGATGACACCGAGGCCGCACTTGCCAAAGTGCTGGCATCAATACGCCATTATTCGAAAATGCCAATTGCAATTCAATTAGCCCATGCAGGACGCAAAGCATCAAGTCAGACACCGTGGGACGGTGGTCAATTGATTGCACCCCAAGATGGTGGATGGGCAACCGTAGCGCCGTCTGCCATTCCACACGGCGCAAATGACGCTTCACCGTTAGCGTTAGATAGTGCCGGTTTGGCGCGCATAAAACAAGCGTTTGTTGATGCGGCGATACGGGCTCAGCGTTTAGGGATTGATGCCATAGAATTACATGCTGCGCATGGTTATTTATTGCATGAATTTTTATCACCGCTGTCGAATCAACGCGACGACCACTACGGGGGAAGTCTGGAAAATCGTTTGCGTTTTCCTCTCGAAGTATTCGATGCCGTCAAAGGTGCCATATCTGAAGATGTCACCCTTGGTATTAGAATTTCAGCAAGTGATTGGGTCAGCGGTGGATGGGATGTTGAACAAAGCATTGTATTCGCCAACAAATTAGAGCTCCGTGGATGCGCTTTTTTACACGTGTCGAGTGGTGGCGTATCGCCATTGCAGCAAATTCCTGTCGTACCTGGTTATCAGGTTGAATTTGCCGACAGAATCAAAAAAACGACTTCAATGCCAATCATTGCCGTCGGACTAATTACCGAGGCGGAACAAGCGGAAGAAATTGTTGCAAGCGGTCAGGCTGATATGATTGGGATTGCCCGTGGCATTCTCTATGACCCACACTGGCCTTGGCACGCTGCCGCTAGGCTTGGCGCGACAGTTGATGCACCTAAACAATACTGGCGCTCCCAGCCGCGCGATCAAAAAGCCTTATTTGGTGAAACAAAAATTGGTGGCAGATAATTTGGTTTAGGTGTGATGTCGGCGTGATGTCCGCGTGATGTCCGCGTGATGTCGGTGCAATGTAGTTGCAATCAAAATAATCACCTAACTCTCGTTAAAAAGAGCACGAGCAGGCCATTCCTGATCGTGCTCCTCTTGATTTTACGATACAACACCAAAACACAAAAAAGCAACCATGCAATATCAAGATCTCAAATTTTTTGCTCAGCCGTTTAACTTACACGCTTCGGCGATTCTGTCACATTCCCTTTTTGGGACTTTGCGACTTGCATCGCGGTAGCAATTAATCCACTCATATCACCAAGATTTGCGGGAATAATAATTGAATTATTTGTTTTAGCCAGATTAGCGAAAGCGGCAACATATTGCTCTGCCACCTTCAGATTAACCGCATCCTCACCACCGGGCGATTGAATCGCGGCGGCAGTTTTACGGATTGCCTCGGCGCTCGCTTCCGCAATAGACAAGATCGCAGCTGCCTGACCTTCAGCACGGTTGATGGAGGCTTGCTTTTCACCTTCCGACTTAGCAATTGAAGCTTCTCGTTCGCCGGTTGCAATATTAATTTGTTCTTGCTTGCGACCTTCTGATGCGGCGATCAAAGCGCGTTTTTCACGTTCTGCAGTGATTTGCGCTTGCATCGCATGCAAAATTTCTTTGGGCGGCGTCAGATCTTTGATTTCATAGCGCAGCACTTTGACACCCCAATTTGCTGCGGATTCATCGATCGCACTAACAATTGTGGTGTTGATATGATCGCGCTCTTCAAAGGTTTTATCGAGTTCCATTTTACCGATTACTGAACGCAGCGTAGTCTGTGCCAATTGCGTAATAGCCGCGATGTAATTGGACGAACCATAAGACGCACGCATCGCATCAGTGATCTGAAAATATAAAATCCCGTCAACTTGCAATTGCGTATTGTCACGGGTAATACATACCTGTGGCGGCACATCGAGAGGAATTTCTTTGAGCACATGCTTGTAGGCGACACGATCAATAAACGGGACGACAATATTCAAACCAGGCCCCAAGGTGCTGTGATATTTTCCGAGCCGTTCGACGACCCAAGCGTGCTGTTGGGGTACGACGTTAATCGTTTTAAACACAAAGACAACAGCCAGAACAAACAAAACCAGAGCCACGCTTCCTATACTTTCCATATACCCACCTTATTGTTTTTGAGAAGTCATTCAGACTAAATACCACGCTTTAAAACTCTTTATTGACCTTTAAACCTCACATGGGTTTAACGATTAACTTACTGCCCTGAATTTCATGAATCACGTATTGCCCTGCATCGCCATCGCGATGATGCAGTTCTACATCCCACATCGCACCTCGATAAGCGACACGCGCACTAAAGTGACCATTTGATTGTTGATGCCAATTCTGCACATCAACTGTCTGACCGATATCCATATTCACATTGGGATCGCGCGCTGCATTCACGTTTCCTTTCCAGCCATATTTACTCTTATGCAGAAAAATTGTCGCCAAACTCCCTACGATAGCGGCAATTATTAGCTGCACCGAGGATCCAAAGCCGATGATAGCGACAATGCCCCCCGCAACCATACCGATCGCAATCATTAACAAATAGAATGTTCCGCTGAATAGTTCCAGTATCACAACCACGCCAGCGAGTACTGCCCAAGTCATCCATGCGTTCATTCTCTGCCACCTCTATAATTATTATTTAGACTACACATTGTGATCCAATTTACACCAAGCGTCACCGGTAAAATTGATTATATTTAGCCATGGATTCATCAGCATATTTTTTAAATTGGCAATAATTAACCGGTAACTTACCGGTTAATTGCTTATAAGTTACTCATAAGTTACTCATATGCAAAATTAAGCATATTAAAACCAAAATAAAACCAAAAATAAAAAGCCTGCAAACAAACAATTTGCAGGCTTTTTATTTTTGAAAAAGTTCGTTTCAATCAAAGAGACGTACACAGCAACTCTTAACCACGACTCTTACGATACGATTCTTACAATACGATTCTTACACTACGATCATCAGACGGTCAGGCACTGGTGCTAAACAAACTGCCTATCGAAGTACTACCCTCAACGTTAGCTGCGACCAATTTCAGAAAAGATTGCAAATTGGCCTGACTAGGATTGCCGCCACTGTTACTTACAAGACTATTAAATGAACTTTGAAGAGCTAAAGTCGAAGAATTTGAAGACCCACCTGAATCACCAAACATACTATTAAGCGAACTTGCATTGCTTCCCAGTGTGGTTATTAATTGTTGGATGCTTGATTGCAGATTGAAGGTCGCGCTATTTTTGTTCAGTTGAACAGGTGCTGGACTTGAGGACGCCGCTCCTGACGATCCTGAAGAGGATGAATTACCGGATGAGAGACCGAGAAGCTGCGCAATATTATTATTCCCAGAACTATCCGTGCTATTCGAAGAATCATCAAGCATAGAGAATAAATTACCCGTTGTTGCAGCTTGCGCATTAAGGCCAGGCAAAGAATTTAACAAGCTACTCGTAAAATGTGACGAAGACTGTTGACCACTCGAAGACAATAGGCTGGTCAAATCGATATTCGGGTTAATTTGCGCCAATGCTTGTGCAATCGCCGCATTTAACGTACTCAAATTAGAAGAACCTGCGGCAGCCGCGGAAGTTGCAGTCGAACTGTCAGCCGCTGTAGCAGTTACATTATTCGAAGCACTGGTTGCGTTGACGGATGTATTTGCAGACGTGCCCAGCGAGCCAACAGTCTGATAGCTGCCAGCACCAAGTGAAGAAATTGACATAAAAAACCCCTATTCGCCAGCCACAATACGGCCAACACAGGTCATTCTGGTTGAAATGATCGATAATTGAAATGATATTCTGCTTACATTTTACAGACTAATACAAAATTCGCGGTATTCCAGCTCAAAATGCATAAACTTGTCGCACTTTACAGAGAAATTAGCAGTCAGCAGGCATTTTCACTCACTTTTTTATTAAGCAAGCTTCTCCCAAAATTCGCTTACGTATTTACTGGTCAATACGGGATCTTCAATCATCGGTATGTGCCCTATTCCAGCCAAAATAAGCTTATGACTGCCGATTAAATTCTCGTTCAGATAGTCCGCATCGGCGACATTTAAAACTTGATCACGATCTCCCCAAAGAATAAGAGTCGGAAACCGTAAGCGTTGCAGGTACGTACTTTGATCGATATCTACCGCAATATCAGTAAATATTTTCTTATCAATGTCAAAACGTGCCATTTTCTTATCTGCCATCAAATTAAAAACTAGTCGCGGAATATAAGGTGGCTTGTTCATGCAGATTTCCAATAATCGTTGGTAATCATCTCTGGATTGCACATCTACCAACGGATTCAGATCACGGAAATCAACAATTTTCTCTAATTTACCTTCTTTTATTTCGGCACCCGCCGCACTGATTAATACCAACGATGTCACTATCTCAGGATACAAATGCGCCAACCTTAACGCAATTGCTCCTCCCATCGAATGACCAATAACATGCACTTTGTGAATTTGAAGTGCCAGCAACATGTCATGAATACGGTTAGTTTGGCTATGAATCGAATAATCCAATTCATCAACCCACGAGCTTTCTCCATGACCCGGCAAGTCTGGAATCAACATAGGATTGGTCGGTGACAGTTGATCGACAAAGCTGAGCCACGTTTCTTTCCCTGCGCCAAAACCATGCAGCATCAAAATCACCGGGTCAGATTGCGCATCAGATTGTGCGTCAGAGCGCAGGATTGTGCTGCCAAGATAGGATATATCGCCAAACTCAATATGGATGCTTTTCTTCCCGAGTCCCGCCTTTTCGTATCCGGCGCGAACTACATGTTCAAAAATACCAGTTTGATATTGCTTGATTTTTTGCTTAATGATGTCAAACATAAATCTCATTTCACTCAAAAAAATATTCACAAAGCCGATATCCGGCCTCAATTTGCCCTCATGGAGCACACTATGCGCGCGATTTGTCGCCAGCCAAACATAATGTGCCATCAATTCACGGATAAAATGTGATTTAAAACTCCCTTTCATCAATTACTTAGCAAAAAAAATCTTCAAGGCAATAAATGGCTCGATTTAAACAAGATATTGATCCCTACGCAGAAGCAAGTTGGCTGGCTTGGTTTGACGGCTCAGCCAAACCTAATCCAGGGAAGTGCCATATCGCATGCATCTTGAAAGGCAAAGATGGTGAAATTTTCACCCAAACCAGGCACATTGGGGATGGCGATAGCAGTGACGCGGAATACCAGGCACTTATTGCTGCACTTGAACTCATTGCGTTGCACGTCACTCCCTCTTCGAGAGAAAGTGTTTTATTGCGCGGCGACAGTCAAGTTGTTATCAATGATGTATTGGGATCAGAAAAGAATGCGGCGACAAGACTACACCCCTATAGAATCAGGGCGCTCGCCTTACTATCCCACCTTCCTAACATCCGCTTGAAATGGATTCCACGTCATAAAAACACAGAAGCTGACGCTCTAATGCGCCAACAAATTGACATCAAAAGTTAAAAAAAACTTCCCGATACAAGATTTCTTGCTTTTTCAATCACAAACCTTGAATAAAACGCGCAAGCTTTTGATTATTCAGCATAAATTCCAGATGCGGCAAGCAAGGATGGCTGCTTTCCGGTAAAATCGCGCCCATGAATCCTTTGCCAAAAAATCTCTTCTCTTTCCCACGCTTCCGCGATGATGTCGGCGGTAGCAACACAGCCCCATTTTTACCTATGTCCCGCGCCGAAATGGACAAACTAGGCTGGGATACGTGCGACGTCATTTTAGTCACAGGCGACGCCTACATTGACCACCCCAGCTTTGGTATGGCTCTCATTGGACGCTTGCTCGAGCATCATGGGTTTAGAGTTGGCATCATCAGTCAGCCTGACTGGCACTCTGCTGACGCTTTCCGCGTCCTTGGTAAGCCAAACCTCTACTTTGGCGTCACGGCGGGCAACATGGATTCCATGGTGAATCGTTATACGGCCGACCGCAAGATTCGATCAGAAGATGCCTATACGCCCGATGGCGACCGCACTAAGCGTCCTGACCGTGCTTTGGTCGTGTATGCACAACGCGCACGTGAAGCATTCCCGGATGCGAATGTCGTGATTGGTAGTATTGAAGCGAGTTTGCGTCGCATTGCGCATTACGATTACTGGTCCGATAAAGTCCGTCGCTCCGTACTGCCCGATTCCAAAGCAGATATTTTGTTATTCGGCAATGCCGAACGCGCATTGATCGACCTGACACATCGCCTCGCCCAAGGCGAAGCAATCAAAGATATTCGTGATTTACGCGGTACCGCATTCATGGTGCCGCGAGGCTGGCTGCCCGATGAAGACTGGACTGAAATTAATTCGGTCAAGATCGACACCCCTGGCAAACTCGAGGCGCATACCGACCCGTATGCGATGACACCAGAAAAAGATGCCAAATGTGCGACTGGTGATGAAGCCAAAACCGTCACACCAGAATTAGCGCCAACCAGCGTCGTGCAACAGCAAGCCATTCGCATCATGAGCCGTGAAGAACGCCAGCTCATGCTCAAAAACAAACAACATAAATCGGTGATCCGCTTGCCTTCATTTGATGAAGTCAAAGATGACGCCGTGATGTACGCGCATGCCTCACGTGTTTTCCATCTGGAAGCGAATCCGGGTAACGCCAAGGCGCTGGTGCAAGGGCATGGTGACCGTGATGTCTGGCTCAACCCGCCACCGCTGCCATTAGCGATGGATGAAATGGATGGCGTGTATGACCGCGCGTATGCGCGTGCACCACATCCGGCGTATGGCAAAGCCCGCATACCTGCGTGGGAAATGATCCGTTTCTCAATCAACATCATGCGTGGTTGTTTTGGTGGTTGCACTTTCTGTTCGATTACCGAACATGAAGGCCGCATTATTCAAAGCCGTTCTGAACCATCGATCTTGCGAGAAATCGAAGAAATACGCGATAAAGTCAAAGGCTTCACGGGCACCATTTCTGATTTAGGCGGGCCAACTGCCAACATGTACCGCCTCGCCTGCAAAGACAAAAAAATCGAAGAATCCTGCCGCCGCCTTTCTTGCGTCTATCCATCGATTTGCTCGAATCTGGGTACCGATCACAGTAAATTGATTTCGATCTACCGCAAAGCCCGCGCCATTCCCGGTGTGAAGAAAATCCTGATCAGCTCAGGTTTACGCTATGACCTTGCCGTCAGATCACCAGAATACGTGAAAGAGCTGGTCACCCATCATGTTGGTGGTTTGCTGAAGATTGCGCCAGAACATACTGAAACCGATACTTTATCGAAGATGATGAAGCCAGGGATCGGCAGTTACGACGAATTCAAGCAAATGTTTGAAAAGTATTCTAAAGAAGCGAATAAAGAGCAATATCTGATCCCTTATTTCATTGCCGCCCATCCTGGTTCGACGGATGAAGATATGGTCAATTTGGCGATCTGGCTTAAAAAGAATGACTTCAAGCTAGATCAGGTACAAACGTTTATGCCGACCCCAATGGCATTGGCGACCACCATGTACCATACGCGCAAGAATCCGCTCAAAAAGGTGACAGCAGATTCTGAAATTGTAGAAACTGCCCGCTCCGGCAAAATCCGTAAATTGCACAAAGCCTTGTTACGCTATCACGCACCTGAAAATTGGGAAATTATCCATGAAGCTTTGGTACGCATGGGGCGGCGCGATCTGATCGGCAGCGGTCCGCGACATTTAATTCCAGCGCGCCAACCAGTGATTCCAATTACCATCGAAGAAAGCGGCATTGCCAATGGTCGACGGGTTGCTGCGCCGAAAATCAATACGTTTGGAAAAAAACCGGCTGCCCGCACAAGCGCAGTGTCTGCCACGAAACCGGCAACACCTCCTGCCCGTACGGGCCTGGCGTACAAGTCGCCGAAACCGAAAGCGACGCCAGCAAAGTCAGGGCGACGTTAGTAACGTCGCTCATTTCACGAGCCAAACTCTTGCAACACAAAAAAGCTGCGCACACCACGCAGCTTTTTTTACATCCACAGCCAATTCGATGGCATTGCTGATGTACAATAAATTCATCGGTTAGACGCATTTTTTTACACACCTACCATCCGGAGGCAGTATGAAACACATGAAAACCGTTTTAATTTTAGAGCACACCGAAGAAGTTTTCGATAAGCTCACGTGCGACGTCTGTGGTGCCGAATCCCTCTGGGACGAGAACTGGAGCACCAATGAGCACGAGAAGGTCAACACAACCATTTCACTTGAGGAAGAGGAGTCCCGCCCAAGCGGTGGTTCTGCAAAAATCACGCAATACCACATTTGCCCTTCCTGCTTTAAAAATCACTTAGCAAAATGGTTAGAAAGCCATCGCCATACTCAGCCGACCGTATCCACGTCTGTTTGGTAATATAAAAAATACAAAATCTCGCCTTTTCCTTACGTAGGTGATGCAGTTCCATAAAACTATTGGCACCTGAGCCACTACTCAGGTGCCGGTAAGGTTATAATGCAAGGTTTTATTGCATTAGAAAAGCGACATTATGGAAGCCGAACGCCTCAATAGCCTGTCCTCCCTGCTTGCCGACCTGACGGTCCGCGAAGCCGAACTTCGGAGGTATCTTTGACTTCGATATCAAGTCAGAGAAACTAGAACAAGTTAACGCCGAATTAGAAGATCCTAAAGTTTGGGATGATCCTAAACGCGCCCAAGATCTGGGTAAAGAAAAAAAATCCTTAGAAGCGATTGTCGATACGCTCAACAAAGCCAATGCAGGCTTACGAGATGCCAACGATTTATTCGAAATGGCACGTGAAGAAGCCGATGACGATACTTTAGAAGCAATCGAAATCGACGCCCAAGATTTGCGCGGCTTGGTTGAAGGCATGGAATTCCGCCGGATGTTTAACAATCCTATGGATCCAAACAACTGCTTTATCGATATTCAAGCTGGTGCGGGCGGTACGGAAGCACAAGATTGGGCTTCCATGTTGTTGCGCCAATATCTGCGCTATTGCGAACGCAAAGGCTTTAAAGTTGAGATCCTGGAACAATCCGATGGCGACGTTGCCGGTATCAAAACCGCGACTTTAAAAGTAGAAGGCGAATACGCCTATGGCTTCCTGCGCACAGAAACTGGCGTTCATCGTCTGGTGCGTAAGTCACCGTTTGACTCTAACAATGGCCGTCATACCTCATTCTCCAGCTTGTTTGTGTATCCAGAAGTGGATGACTCGTTCGAGATCGATATTAACCCTGCCGACGTGCGTACTGATACCTATCGCGCTTCTGGTGCTGGTGGTCAGCATATTAATAAGACCGACTCCGCGGTGCGTTTGACCCATGGCCCGTCCGGTATTGTTGTGCAATGTCAGAACGATCGCAGCCAACATCGCAACCGTGCAGAAGCATGGGAAATGTTGAAAGCTAAGCTGTTCGAACTGGAATTGCGCAAACGCATGAGCGAAAAACAAAATCTGGAAGATTCAAAAACCGACGTCGGTTGGGGTCATCAGATTCGTTCTTATGTGCTCGATCAATCACGCATTAAAGATTTGCGTACTGGTTTTGAAACAGGCAATACCAAAGCGGTGCTCGACGGCGATATTGATGAATTTATTGCGGCATCTTTGAAGCAAGGCGTTTGATTTAAATATCCGTGAGCGCGTTCCTGCGTCATTCAACATAATAAACATCGTTGCGACAGGCGCGCTCACCAGCACCAATAATCGATGGGCATGCTGCCCAATAAACTGAGAAACTGAGAGAAATCTTATGTCAGAAATAAACAATCAAAGCACTGCCAGCGAATTGCCGGTTGATGAAAACTCCATCATCGCGGAACGTCGTGCAAAGCTAGACGCCATTCGCGCCAAAGGCATTGCTTTTCCAAACGATTTTCGCCCTACGCATAAAGCTGCAGACTTGCAAGCGCAATACGGCGACGTCGGTCGCGAAGAATTAGAAGCTTTAAACGTTCAGGTCAGCGTCGGCGGCCGCATGATGCTCAAACGCGAAGCCGGCAAAAAAGCCGCTTTCGCGACATTGCAGGACGCGTCCGGCATCCGTGCTGATGGTCGCATTCAGCTCTACGTCACGACCGACAAGACTGGCGAAGCTGAAATGGAAGCCTTCCGCCATTACGATCTTGGCGATATCCTGGGAATCGAAGGCGTTCTGTTTAAAACCAAAACGGATGAACTGACGATCAAAGTCACAACGTTGCGTTTGCTAACCAAATCCCTGCGCCCTCTGCCAGATAAATTCCACGGCCTCGCAAATCAAGAGACCAAATACCGCCAGCGTTACGTTGACCTGATCATGAGCGAAGACACCCGTCGCACATTCAAGGCACGTACTGCGGCGATGAGTTCCATCCGTAACTTCATGGCCAGCCATGAATTTATGGAAGTAGAAACACCAATGTTGCACGTCATCCCTGGCGGCGCTGCTGCAAAACCATTCATCACGCACCACAATGCCTTAGACATGGAAATGTACCTGCGTATCGCACCAGAGTTGTATCTGAAGCGCCTGGTGGTCGGTGGTTTTAATCGCGTCTTTGAAGTCAATCGTAACTTCCGTAATGAAGGTGTCTCACCACGCCACAATCCAGAATTCACGATGATGGAATTCTATGCAGCCTATGTTGATTACAAATGGCTGATGGACTTCACTGAACAAGTCATTCGCAAAGCAGCTGAAGATGCGCACGGCACTGCTGTATTGACGTATCAAGGTAAAGAGCTGGATTTATCCAAGCCATTTGAACGCCTGACGATCGTTGGTGCGATCAACAAATATGCGCCACACTACACCAATGAACAATTGCACGATGCAGAATTCATCAAAACAGAATTGTTGAAATTTGGCGTTAAACCTTTCGCTACAGCAGGTCTGGGCGCATTGCAATTGGCCTTGTTTGAAGAAACCGCTGAAGCACAATTGTGGAACCCAACCTACATCATCGACTACCCTGTCGAAGTATCGCCACTGGCCCGTGCATCTGATACAACACCGGGTATTACAGAACGCTTTGAATTGTTCATGACCGGCCGCGAAATTGCGAACGGCTTCTCAGAGTTGAACGATGCAGAAGATCAGGCAGCACGCTTTCAGGCACAAGTGGCCGCAAAAGAAGCAGGCGACGACGAAGCCATGTTCTACGACGCCGATTACATCCGCGCCCTCGAATATGGCCTGCCTCCAACCGGCGGTTGCGGTATTGGCATTGATCGTTTGATGATGTTGATCACCGACTCGCCAAATATCCGTGACGTCATCCTATTCCCGCACCTGCGCCGTGAAGACTAAGTAGAGCAAAGGTGGGAGGAAATTAAATACTCCCGCCAGCACCTAAAAACACCCAATCTTCGTAACGAAATGCGGGTGTTTTTTCATTTTTAGTAGGGGAGTATCGTAATTAAGGAGCAAGTTACATAACTGCATTAATTGCGATAACTTCAATTTCATGCATTAAAAAAACCGGTCACGGTAGAATCTACCCTTCTCCATCACCCTTCCCACCTAAGCCCATGCCGACGATCCATCCGCTAAAAAAACTTCTCCATTACGCCAAGCAATACCGCGCAGATTTTCGGCTGGCAGTACTGTATTCGATACTGAATAAATTCTTCGATATCCTGCCAGAGGTACTCATCGGCGTTGCCGTTGATATCGTGGTCAATGGTGATAAAAGCTTTTTAGCGAAACGCGTATTGGGTGGCATTGGCATCACCGACACCTGGCATCAATTGATTGTTCTTGGCATTGTCAACGCGATAATTTGGGGCGGCGAGTCGTGGTTTGAGTATTTACTGTCACTCAAATGGCGCAAACTCGCGCAAAATTTGCAGCATGATTTGCGCCTTGATACGTACGACCATGTGCAAAAGTTGGAAATGGCTTATTTCGAAAATCAACGCACTGGGAATCTGATGTCGATCTTAAATGAAGACATCAACCAAATGGAGCGCTTTTTAAATGGTGGCGCCAATCAAATCATTCAGGTGATTTGCTCCTCTATCATGGTCAGTGCCGTATTTTTTATCCTTCAGCCTTCTTTGGCAGTCATTTCGCTATTGCCCGTTCCAGCAATTTTATTCGGTGCATTCTGGTTTCAGAAGCGCTTAGCACCACGTTACGCCGAAGTGCGTGAGGCTGCGGGTGATGTCAGTGCGCGTCTGAATAATAATCTACTAGGATTAGCGACGATCAAAGCCTTTGCAACGGAAAATCTTGAGAAAAATCATATCGCCGAAGCAAGCAACAATTATCGCGAAGCGAATGCCCGCGCTATCGCCATCAGCTCTGCAATTACGCCCGTCATACGCATGGCGATCCTTGCCGGTTTTACGGCGACCTTAGTTTATGGTGGCTGGCTGACATTACAAGGTGACTTAGCAATCGGTGCCTATTCTGTATTGGTATATCTGACACAGAGATTATTGTGGCCAATGACAGGATTGGCCGAGGTGGCCGACATGTATCAACGTTCGATGTCGGCCATTGACCGGGCGATGAACTTGCTCGATACAAAAATCAATATTAACTATGACGGACAGCACCTGTCTCCGACCCTTGTCGAAGGCGACATTCGCTTTGATCAAGTAGTGTTTTCTTACGGCGAACAAAGTACCTTAAAAGAAATCAATCTACATATTCCGGCGGGTAAAACCGTGGCGTTTGTTGGCTCAACGGGCTCTGGAAAATCGACGCTCGTGAAGCTATTACTCCGTTTTTATACGCCGCAGCAAGGCCGCATCTTATTGGATGGCGTTCCCACAGACAGTTTAAATTTGCAAGATTTACGGCGCGTTATTGGTTATGTCGCACAAGATAGTTTCTTGACCGATGCCACCATCGCTGACAATATTGCCTATGGCTTGGTAAACGTCACCGATGAAGCCATTGCTGCAGCGGCGCAAGCGGCTGAAGCCACTGGTTTCATTCAACAATTACCACTCGGATTTGCCACGCAGATCGGCGAAAGAGGACAAAAACTGTCAGGGGGACAGCGCCAACGTCTGGCGCTGGCGCGCGCAATTCTTAAAAATCCACCCATATTGATTTTGGATGAAGCCACCAGTGCCGTCGATAACGAGACTGAGGCTGCAATCCAGCGTAGCCTCGACGTGGTGAGCAAAAATCGCACGACAATTATCATTGCCCATCGACTTTCCACGATCCGACATGCAGATACTATCTATGTCGTCGATGCAGGCACCATTGTCGAGAATGGTACTCACGATGAATTATTAGCGCTCAATCGACACTACGCGAGTCTCTGGCGTTTGCAAACTGGAGAACGCTTGTAGAATAAATTTACATTCTAAGTTATTATGTAACCTTCCAATACATTGAGTTACACAAGGTATGAGAGCCATAGTCAAAGCTGCCTTCGCAGGAGGAATCATCAGTATTTCAGGGTTTGTCGCATATGAGGCAATTCGACACGCGTCTCAAATGCCTGCCCCAAGCTCTGAATCCGTGAAATTACATTTACGTCCTTTTGAGGTAAATAAAGCATGGGTCAAAGCTGGCACGCCCAACTTTAGAGTCAATGAATTTTTTAAATCCACAGATGGGAAAACCAGCTCAGGTATTTTTGAGTGCGACGCATCAACATTTGAATGGCATTATCAGCTTGACGAGGCAGTCTACATTTTAGAAGGCAGCGTTGATCTTGATTATCAAGGTAAACAATTTACTTTAAATGCAGGAGACACGGCATTGTTTCGCGCTGGGACCAGCGCCGTTTGGCATGTCCCCAATTACCTCAAAAAGACCTGGACGATTTACGATGCTGGCAAGCCCGCACGTGGGCTTGCCAAAATATTACAGTAAATTTCCAGTAAATTTTCCAATAAATCAGCCAACTGACTTCGCCAGCGCAAGCGCACTGAGGAACGCATTTTCTATCCGTCCGCCACCTTCTAAACCAACCGCAAACCAGTCACCGCAAACACCTACTTTGCGATTTGCATCCCAGAGGCAATCTGAAGGCAAAGGATGCTCAGATTGCGCAAAGCGCCAGCGATGGACCACGGCGTGAATTGGCTGTATCCAGGAACCAGTAGCTTCGTGAAAGGCTTTCAGTAACTTTTCTTTGGCACGTTCCGGATCTTCCTCTAAATGTTCAATACTCCATGCAGGACTCGCTTGGGCCACCCAACGTTCCCCTGCCCTATGCAACGGTTTTGAGGTATCGCGGGCAATCCACGACAAACGAGATTGATTCACCCAGGCACCGCCATAAGGCAAATCTAACGAGGTCGGGAAACCAAGCATCAGTGTCCAGCATGGCAACATCTTAGCTTTCGTGGCTTGATCGGCAAATTTTGGCAATTCACCTAGCAATGGCGCCGCCTGATCAGCTGGAATTGCCAGCAGAACTGCATCAAAAGGGCCAGCAGAAGCGGCAATACCAACGGTATCCGCTTGCACCTTGAGCAGCCATTGCTCGTTATACCCCTCGATTGCAACGACTTGCTGTCCTTTGCGAACATCCAGACCATGCGCAAGTTGCTTTCCTAAGGCATTCATGCCCGGGGTTGCAACATAACGCGTCGCGCTCTTTCCAGCGGACTTAAATTGTCCATGATCCAGGCTGACTAACTTCTCGTCCCACGCCGTCACCCAACCTAATTTTTTCCAGTCGCTGATTTCTTTTTTAAATCGATCGGATGTTGCCGTGAAGTATTGCGCACCATGATCAAAACCTCCTAGCTCCGTCTGGCGCGTACTCATGCGACCGCTCACCCCGGCGCTTTTTTCATACACAGTGACATGATGACCTTGCGATTGCAATTGGCGCGCTACAGTCAATCCCGACAATCCTGCCCCTACTACGGCGATCTGCATATTTTTCCTTTTTTTCAACAAATAAAAAACGCCCGCAACATTCTCAGTGCGGGCGTCATCTTTAATTAAGTCAACATTGTGTTCTTACTCTTCAGTATGTTCAGCAGGCCAATCGCGGATATAGGCCTTAAGCATTTTATTTTCGAAGCTTTGCGCTTCAAGCACAGCTCTTGCAACGTCATAAAACGAAATCACACCTAACAAGGTTTTCGCATCCATGACAGGCAAATAACGCGAGTGTTTTTCTAGCATCATGCGGCGCACTTCATTCACTTCGGTTTCCGGTGTCACGGTGATTGGATGGTCATCCATGTATTTACGCACGGTACCATTTCCCAGAGAGCCTTTATTGCTATGAATTGCACGGATGACTTCGCGGAAAGTCAAAATCCCTGCCAGATCACCGTATTCCATAACAACCAGCGATCCAATGTCTTTTTCTTCCATCACACTCACAGCATCAGCAATCGGCGTATCGGGCGTGATAGTAAAAAGGATATTGCCCTTCACCTGGAGTATTTCTGAAACTTTCATGGCGTGCCCCTCCTGTTATCTGTGTTTTATGTAACTGGTTTCCAATGTATCGTATGCGATGCAAAAAATCCAGCATGTTCACACTTTTTACCGCTGAAAACACAATTTCATTTTGTGACGTTAATGGTAGCATTGCGCCATCACAATATGGAGATACCAGCATATGAGCGGTCCACATTACCCTGGATTTGATACTTTATCATTGCACGCAGGTGCAGCACCCGATCCTGCTACCGGCGCCAGAGCCACGCCGATTTACCTGACGTCGTCTTATGTTTTTAAGGACTCTGATCAGGCGGCGTCGCTATTCAATATGGAGCGTGCAGGTCATGTTTATTCGCGCATCTCGAATCCTACGAACGCCGTTCTGGAAGAACGCATTGCAGCATTAGAAGGCGGTGTCGCGGGGATTGCCGTTGCCAGTGGTCAAGCAGCGATGCATTTAGGCCTGGCAACGATTGCCGGCGCTGGTTCTCACATTGTCGCTTCGCGCGCGCTCTATGGTGGTTCGCAGAATTTACTAGCCTACACCATGAAACGCTTCGGCATCGATACAACATTCGTTGATCCACGTGACCTCGATGCATGGCGCACCGCAATACGTCCAAACACCAAGGCATTATTTGCTGAGACCTTAGGCAACCCGGGACTGGACGTGCTCAACATCCCAGAAGTAGCTGCCCTTGCCCATGAAAACTATCTGCCATTGATGGTGGACTCGACGTTCACGACGCCCTATTTACTGCGACCTTTCGATCATGGTGCAGATCTTGTCTTTCATTCAGCAACAAAATTTTTATGCGGCCACGGTACAGCCATTGGCGGGCTATTGGTGGATGGCGGCATCTTCGATTGGCAAGAAGCGTATGAAAAAACAGGACGATTTGGCGAACTATGCGAACCCTATGACGGCTTCCATGGGATGGTATTTACAGAAGAATCCACGGTCGCCGCTTTCTCATTGCGCGCGCGACGTGAGGGGCTGCGCGACTTCGGCGCTTGCATGAGCCCACACAATGCCTTCGCCATCCTACAGGGGGTAGAAACTCTGGGTTTACGCATGGATCGACATGTTGCCAACACGCGTAAAGTGGTCGAATTCTTAGTCGCGCATCCCGCAGTAGCGTCGGTTTCTTACCCGGAGTTAAGCTCCCATCCCGATTACGAACTGGCAAAGACATTACTACCCAAAGGCTGTGGCGCCGTTTTTTCTTTCAACCTAAAAGGTGACCGGGCCGCCGGCCAACGTTTTGTCGAATCATTAAATATTTTCTCGCACCTTGCCAATGTTGGCGATGCAAAATCGCTCGTTATTCATCCTGCATCGACAACCCATTTCCGCGTTCCGGCAGAACAACTCAGCGCATCTGGCATCACCGAGGGAACAATGCGTTTATCGGTCGGGCTGGAAAATGTGGATGACTTGATCGAAGACCTAAGCCGTGGCTTGAAAGCAGCCCAGAAAGGAGCCTGAGATGATCATTCAAGTGAATCAGCACAACGCCTACGCCTACACGGGCGGCAAGTCACCTAACCCAGAATTACCAACCGTGGTCTTTATCCATGGCGCCCAAAATGATCATTCGGTCTGGGCGCTACAAAGCCGCTACTTTGCCCATCATGGTTTCAATGTACTTGCGGTGGATCTACCCGGACATGGACGCAGCCAAGGGCCGGCCTTAACGTCCGGTGAAGC
Source organism: Undibacterium sp. SXout20W (assembly GCF_049340285.1). Taxonomy (NCBI): domain Bacteria; kingdom Pseudomonadati; phylum Pseudomonadota; class Betaproteobacteria; order Burkholderiales; family Oxalobacteraceae; genus Undibacterium; species Undibacterium sp. SXout20W. The sequence goes on from NZ_JBMPPH010000005.1 coordinate 158,407, forward strand.
GATGGCAGACTGGCTAGTCGCTTTATTGGATGCTGCACAAATACCGCAAGCGCACTTGGTTGGTCACAGCATGGGCTCCTTAATTGCACTTGAAACGAGCGCTAAAGCAGCCGGTCGTGTAGGCAGTTTATGCTTGCTCGGCACTGCATACCCAATGAAGGTATCTGACACCTTGCTCAGTGCAGCTCTCGATCAGGAACAGACTGCGATTGATATGGTCAATATCTGGTCACACACGTCCATTGCGCACAAGCCTTCGTTCCCTGGCCCCGGATTTTCAGTACTTGGCGGCAGTCAACGTTTAATGCAGAGAATGTCAAAGATCAATCCTGATACCTTGTTTTATACCGACTTTTTTGCTTGTAATGCTTACGCAAACGGCGAAGCTGCCGCATTGACCGTGAAATGCCCTACGCTCTTTTTGATCGGCAAAAAAGACATGATGACACCGCCTAAAGCAACCGCCATTCTGACCAAAGCGATCACTCACGCAAAAGTGACCTTGATAGAAAATTGTGGTCACTCTTTAATGACAGAGCAGTCCGATGCTGTTTTAAACGCCCTCTTCGCATTTATAAAGGGCTGAGCGGATGGCAATGACATTACAAAGCTGGGGATTATTTACCATCACTGAGGCCGCAATGTCTTTGTCGCCAGGGCCAGCGGTCATGATGGTGGTAGCTTATGGTATCGCGCGCGGATGGAGGAAATCGCTGTTCGTTAATCTGGGGATATTGTCTGGCAACGCGATTTTTTTCATGCTTTCAGCAAGCGGACTGGGCGGCGCTCTATTGGCGTCGCCGACTATTTTTATGGGTATCAAATACCTGGGTGCAGCCTATCTGGTCTATTTGGGATTATCCGCAATCTTTGGACGACCGTCTCCAATTACTCTTTCACGTATCGATGACAAACAACTATCTGGCAGGCAGATTTATACGAGTGCGTTGATGTTGCAGCTCACCAATCCAAAGAGCATGTTGACCTTTGTTGCGATTTTGCCGCAATTTATTGATCCCTCACAGCCAATTGGCACGCAAATGTTGATTCTGGCGGCCTGCTCGATCATTCCTGAGTTTTTCATACTCCTTGGCTATGGCATGTTAGCCAGCAAAGCCAGCCATCTTGCCACACAAGAAAAATACGTACTGATCACCGAACGAATTGCTGGCACATTGGTGCTAACCGCTGGTGTTTTAATTGCGATAGTCTGACTTTTTCTAAGATCAAGGCACGTCAAAATAATCAAAGAAACGCTGTACAAACAACGCAATATCGCCATCATCTAAATGATTAATCCCGCCAGCCAATTGCCGCCCTCCACCTTGGGGGAAGGCGGCACAAAATCGGCTGGCAGGTTTTAATTCCGGATACGCAGAGCGGACACTGACAACATAGCCACCAGATGTTTTAGGAGTTAATACGGCAAACGAAGAATCACGTTGTTCTTCTACCAGTTTGTTTGCCAATAAACCAGAAATCCTCCTCGACCAAGACGCATCTGGTAGTACATAAATCGTACATTTATTTCTTGACTCAAGCGGGTGTAAGTCATTGAGATAAGTGAGCTCTTCCGCATAAGCAAATTGCAGCGCTAAAAAATGCGGAGAACTGCGAATGAAGTCAAACGGATTGACGAAGCGATGGACTTCTTTATACAGTGCCGCAGGATGAACATGCAGATCAGAAACCTGTTCACCGTAAGCGTTATAATTCAACAGCTTACCCAATTCTTGCAATGACGTCCGGTCGGTCCAACTCAAGCCTTGCTTGGTACACATGCCATTTGCCGTGTGGATCAAATTGTCTCCAAACGCAGCAACAATCGCCCACATGACATACCGGTCATGCAAACAACGACTGACCAAAATACTGGTGCAAACATCTTTTTCTTCCGACCAGTGCATTTCAAGTTGCGGATGCTGAAACGCTGTGCGTGCTTCATGATGATCAAAATAGGCAACCTTTGCACCGGCATCAAGGTGACGCCTTAAAGCATTGGCATTTGCATCAAACGAGATGTCCAGCACGGTCAGATAATCGCCAGATTTGACCTCAATTTTATCGAGCAGAGCGATATCGCGTTTAACACCTGTGACTTCGACCGCTTCATGCGGAAATGCCATGCGCAATTGATGTAAAGCACAAATGCCATCGGCATCACCGTTAAAAATATCGTAATAAGTCGTTTCATTTGCAGGATTACTATCCATGACAGGTCTCACTTCTTTTACACGGTAGCTGTACTTGAAATTTTATCAGTAGTTCAATCAGGCAAGCAGAAATAAACTCGCCGCAGCTTAATACTAGTCAGATTTGAAATATAAATGTATAAAATTTGCGACAAGGCAATTATTGATGTATGAAACTGTCTCCGAAAATCAAATTTTCACGTCCCACATTGCAGTCAATAATTTCACAATTGACATCAAAATTCCGCGTTCAGGCAAAATGAATTATGTACTTTGCCGAACAGAACTAATGTTGCACATCATGTAAAACTGAACGTATGAGGTTCGAATTACAAGGCACTTTTTGCCGACGGTTCGAAATAGACTAAAAATGCTCGCCTCAAAACAAAAGGATTCAAAATGAAATTCGCAATCACGTTGTTACTGATAGGGGGCTCGATTGCCCTCTCCTCACCTGCCTTTGCGGCAAAAACCGAAGCACAAACAACCTATGAAGCGGCCAAAGATAGCGCCGCTGCAGACTATAAAATTGCAAATGCTCGCTGCGACGGATTGGCAGGAAATCCAAAAGATATTTGTGTAGCTGAAGCAAAAGCTGCTCGCACTCAAGTCGAAGCCAATGCAAAAGCGCAGTATAAAGGCACGGTAAGTGAACGCGCCAGTGCCCGCAAGGACATTGCAAATGCTAACTATGGTGTAGATAAAGCAAAATGCGAAAATCAAGGCGGCAATCAAAAAGACGTATGTTTAAAACAAGCAAAAGCGACTATGACTGCAGCAAAAGCGGATGCTACCGCTGATAAAAAAGTGATCGATGCACGGACGGACGCCCACGACGATAAACAAACGGCCAATTACAAAGTCGCATTAGAAAAGTGCGATGCATTATCTGGCGCGAGTAAAAATACTTGTATCGATGCGGCAAAAACAAAATATGGACAATAGTAAGCGCGTCTTTGGCGAGTAGCAATCGGTTTGACTGCGGAGTAATTGCGGCGTTTCTGCGCCTTGGCTCCAGCTTCTCTGCGGACGTTCTGCTGATTGTTAGCGGAATGTCTGTAGGCTATCTGCGGATAATCCGCAGATCAATAAAAGTAGTGCGGTTGCCTGCATTCAGGTATCAAAAGGCACTGCACTGCAGTACAAAATTTTCGGTCTGACTTTTGTGGTATCCCAGAGTTGGTCATCAACTTAAATGGCGATCAACGATTCTCAGACTATGCACAAGTGCAACCTGGCAATTTGACGCCATAGGATTTGTACTGTCATTATTAAAATACTCTTTGGAGAAAACGATGAACCTGCTTTTCAAATCGGTTTTTGTAGCCACGGCTCTGACCTTGTCAGCGCATGCGATGGCACAAATCATACTTTACGAAAATAACGGATGGCGTGGGCGCACGTTTTCAACCTCGCGTGAAGTGGGCGATCTGAATCGGTATGGTTTTAACGATAAAGCCTCATCAATCATCGTTGAGAACGGGAGATGGGAAATATGCGATGACGCTAGCTTCGGCGGCAAGTGCATGATTCTCCAAAAAGGAAATTATCCTTCTCTGAGTTCCATGGGCATGAATGACCGAATATCCTCGGTAAGGCCAGTCAATCATAGCGATTACTACAATAATGAAGTAGCACAGCAAACAACACCTGCCTATGAATATCGCCGTCGTCCCGATGAAGATGTATTTCAAGCACAGGTTACCTCAGTGCATGCTGTATACGGTGCCGCAGAACAGCGCTGCTGGACCGAGCGACAACAGGTTAACGAACCCTCCCACAACAATGTTGGTGGAGCAATCGTTGGCGGCATCCTTGGTGGGGTGCTGGGTCACCAGATTGGTGGTGGAACTGGTCGCGACATCGCGACAGCAGGTGGCGCGGTAGCAGGGGCAGTTCTTGGGGCAAACGTTGGTGGAAACTCTGGAGAGAGCTATTCAAAAAATGTTCAGCGTTGTCGGACACTACCAAATCAGGAGCCCGATTCATGGGACGTCACCTACAATTTTCGTGGGTATGAGCACCATATGCAAACCCGTCAAGCACCAGGAGCGACCATCATAGTGAATCGCAATGGCGAACCAAGGCAATAAATCGACTGATAACGCAACAGATAATGCAACAAATAAGCCGACGAATATGGCGACGAACATGCCGGCAAATAAGTCGATAATTGAATCGATAAAAACACGTAAATCCGGCCTGCCCTTTTTTGCATCGATGAGTAAGTCAGATTTTAGTCAGATTTCAAAGCGATTGAAAAAATACGGCTGACAGAGAAGTGTGCGATTTTCTGTCAGTTATTTTTCTTGAATTCGCGAATAACCGCGTTCCTCCAGCGAATAAATCAGCCTCTCGCTTCCATGTAATCCAAAACTTATCATCGTAACAAAGTACATCAGAGATGCAATAACCGGGTAACCACTATTGCCCTCAATATGGAAAGCATCGTTACAGATTTTCACCATCAAATAGGACATCAGTGAAAACCCCAAAGGGCGCCATAGCCGCTCAGAGACCGCCCACAATGGGGTGAGCAAAAACGCTGACCAGCAAAATGTAGTTCGTATTATTCTTAAATTTCCATCCTTATGAATCAAACGGATTGGCAATTTTTGCTGCATTTTTCGACTGTGGCGCACCTGCGTGAACCACCGTCTGGAAGGCTCACCGAATAAGTAAAAAAACGCGATCACTTCGAAAGCAGCCTGAGCAATCTGCAAACCTATATCCAGTGGCGTATATCCGTCGAAAGTGAAATAAAAAAATAAGATGAAGTAGCTCAAAATACTGAGCAAAACATAAAGCCACAGCGCCAACACTCCACCCTTGGCAATTCGCAACACGACATATGAATGAATCAGAAGCGCTGAAAAACTGCCAAGTATTGCTGAAAATTTTAAATCAGCTTGTTCGATTGAAACAACATCCCTAAATTGGGTGATCACATTGAAGCCAATTGATAGCCATAATAAACCGACTGCATAGACGACTTTTTCAGGTCGGTTTATTTCTGCCTGAGGCAAAGTTATTTCGGGCACTTTTCTATAGAACATTTAATTTCTTATTTTTATTTTTGATACATCCAGTATCGTCTTTGGACAATTATTTTGACCATATGCATTGGTTGTTTGCTTGAAGACCATTTATTTGTCATTCAACATTGCAGTGGACTTGCTCACCGTGCAAGGGTATCTGACCATCAAAGACACACATCATTGGAAACGCTGTTAAGGATCGACGTTTGACCGATGTGCCTTTGCATTACTTGAGCATGGATTCGCTCAAGCCAGCAACTCTCTTCACGGTGAAATTCAAAATTCATCCTTATCTATGGCGTCCCCATAGCTTCGCGCCAGCGCATCGCATCATGCACTCGAAAGCGAGTACTAGGATGGTCGAAGAATATGATTTCTTCTATCGGCCCCGGGTCGGGCTTACGATATTCAGTGAGCTTCAAGAATGCTTCAGCAGCGCCATGAGGTTCGCGTGCCAAATTGAGTCCAAACCGATCCGCCTCGATTTCTTGCACCCGAATCAATGTGTTTGTCACAGGAGTGGCAAAGAACATGAACACGCTAAATACGGCAGACAGCAATGGCAGGCTGGCGACGTCGGTGACGCCTTTCAAAGCAAAACGTTCACCATAACGAACCAAAAGCTTTGCCATTGCCCATTGCGCAAATAAAAAAGCTGCCAATAGGATCAGAACAAATTCTGCAATCATTTTGTAAATATGATTCAAAACATAATGCCCGAGCTCATGCCCCATTACGGCTCGAATTTCAGGCAAGGTCGTACGGCGTAACAAGTTATCGTTGAGCCTCACCGCAGCGGAGCCGAATATACCGCTGACGTTTGCACTAATGCGTGTCGTCTGACGAGAGGCATCAAATTCGTACACATTATCTACAGGCACGCCATCAGCCTTAGCCATTGCCAAAACAGCTGATTTGATTGCGCCATTCTCAACTGGCTTATAGGTATTGAATAAAGGATCAATCCAGACGGGACCAATCAGGAGCACTACAACCAAAAGTCCACCACTCACGCTGGCGCCCCATACCCACCAACCGGCACCTACGCGTCGCATCACGGCATAAAGTATCGCAACAGCAACAGCAAGTCCGACGGTGTTGACGCCCAATCCGACCAGTTGCTCAACGAACCAAGGAATAAAGGTTTGAGTGGCCATGCCATAGTCGTGTTCTCGCACGTATCCCTGGTAAATCGACAAAGGCAGTGACAAACAAAATCCGGCAACAGAATAAAAAGCACCAAATAACATATCTCGCAAGAATGGCTTACGACCAACTCGCTGCGACCAGTCTCGTACCCGGGCGGCACGCTTGCCACTGATTAAGATGGTCGTAATAACCAATCCCAACAAAAAATTCCAGAGATGTAACCAATAGCCGCCTTCAAAATAGGCATTTGCGCGCGAAACAATCTCTGGTGATAATCGATCAAGATAGGCTTTTGTGGCTGCGTCAGCATCACGCGGTAACCCAGCGCGCCATTCATCGCTGACTGGTTCGACTTGAAAGTGTGCATTAGTTACTGGAGCCGTTGTCGCGCCAGTGGGTTGCTCTGAGGCTGATGCGAGTGATGCGAAAAACGCAGCCACGGTAAATATGGCTGTTACACAAAATGACTTCAGCTTCATCGATTTTTCCCTTTTTATATGAATGAAACGTGTTAATTCACTTTTGAATAAAGGTGCAAAGGAATTTAGGATTTATAAAATTTAGAAAGTCTAAAATTCAGGACGTCTAAAAAAGAAGCCAAGTCAGACATTGAACTTTAAGGTCTTTACTTTGCTTACTTTGCTTACTTTGCTTACTTTGCTTACTTTGCTTACTTTGCTTACTTTTCATACCTTCATTCGTCATGTTTTTCTGCATCAAACAATTCAGACGGATCAAATTGGTGCTGCATGTAGCTACATAGTACGACGGGGGCTAGAAAGCTTTGTCTCGATTGAGATTTACTTCTTCAATCTCACTCCATTTCGGTAAATTGTGTTTGCGATGACTATAGGAGTAGTAGGCACTCATCAATAATCCGAATAAAGCGCCAGCTACTATTGCGGAGATCAATGCATTCAGGGGTGCAAATCCTTGCCGAGACCAAAGGGCAATCCACATAAGGCTACCCCACAAGGTGGCGAAAAATACGCCCATCAGAAATACGTTCACAAAAAATTGAGCAAAATGCGGCGGCCGTATATCAACTCCCATTCGCCAAAGCAAACGCACCAATGGAGGTGCGTAATTGCTGGGCGAAATACCGCTAGATTCAAGAATTTTTAGTGCCGCCAGGCGTTTTTCTGACACGTTCGGTAGTTGTCAACAAAGATGTCGCGTCAAGTCATGCTGCTAGCATTAGTTCCTCTGCCTGATTTCGTTTCGGATTCAGCCAGACCTCGTCCTTCAATTTCCAATCCCGCGTCGCACCAGACCAGCGCTCTGGATGCCGTTGTTTCGCTACTTCAAAGACCTGTACACGTTGTCGCAAGATTGCTGCATCGCGGCCATCATGACGCTGTGCTGGCGTCACAAATTTCAGAGCGCTGTGCTTA